>JAJXPD010000006.1:3036-25770 GCA_021641325.1 Opitutales bacterium | reverse complement strand
AAGCCGTTTTGAGGGCGGTAGCGCGCGGCTGCGGCGCGGAGTTTTCGCACGACAAATACTGCGCGGCGCAAATCGCGAAAGTTTCCGTGGCTTCGAAACCGCTCGTGTTGGCGTTTGCCGACGGCTATATGAATTCGAGCGGCGTAGGCGTCGCGAAAATCCTCAAATTTTTCAAATTCGACATTTCCGAAGCCGCCGTAATCTACGATGACATTACGCTCGACGTTGGCAGAATGAAGCTTTCGGTCGGCGGGTCGTCGGGCGGGCACAACGGGGTTGCCGACGTCATGGCGAAATGCGGAAACGGATTCGCGCGAATCAGGATAGGCATAGGCGCAAAGCCGTACAAGTCGATGGACTTGGCGGACTACGTTTTGGGCAGGCTCGACGAAAGCGATGCGGCGGCGATAAAGTCGCTCGACGTGAAGGGCTGTCTGTCGCTCCTCCTGACAAAGGGTTTCGAGGGCGCGCAGAACGTCGTGAACCGTCGGTGAGACGCAAAAAATTTCCCGAAAAAATTTAACAAAACCAATAATATGAATAACAAGAAGTACAAAGCAACGTTTATCCTCGACACGAGAGGTTATAACGATCCCGTCGAAACACTCGTCGAAAAAATCAAGGGCGTAGTGGAATCCGCCTCGTGCAAAGTTCTGTCGGTTGAAAACCTCGGACAGAAGGCGTTTGCCCGCACGACAGACCGCGCGTTTCCCGCCGGCATCTATGTTGAAATCGCATTCGAAGGCCCGACGACCGCGAACACGACAATCAAGGAAAAACTCCGCCTCGACAAAACGGTAAACCGCGTTTTGGTAATGGCGGAATAAACTTTCGTAAACGGAACGAAAATGTCGTCGTTTAACAAAGTAATCTTGATGGGCAACCTCACCCGCGATCCGGAGCTGAGGCAGACCCAGAACGGCACAAGCGTTTGCCGTTTTGCAATAGCGGTCAACCGCTCGTTCAATTCGCAAGATGGCTCTTTGCGCGACGAAACGTGTTTTGTCGAAATCGACTGCTTCGGAAAGTCGGCGGAAAACATCGCGAGATTTTTCACGAAGGGCAAACCGATACTCGTCGAGGGACGTCTTCGTCAGGACACTTGGGAAGACAAGCAGACGGGGCAGAAGCGCACCAAATTGATGGTGGTTCTCGAACGTTTCGAATTTGTCGGCGGACGCGATTCGGGCGGCAACGGCGGCTACGACGCCGAGTATTCCGCGCCGCAACCGCGCGGCGGAGCGCGTCAGGCTCCGCGCCAGCAGCGCGCGCCCTCCAACGACGACATCGAAGACGACGACGTGCCGTTCTGATTTGTCGGAAAATTTGCAAACAAACTTTAAATTAAAAACAACACAATTATGGCAATAAGCAAAGTATTACTGGTCAAGCCCGTTGAAAATCTCGGCGGCGAAGGCGAACAGGTTTCGGTTAAGGCGGGTTATGCGCGCAATTTCCTCTATCCGCAGAAAATCGCGATTCCCGTAAGCAAGGCTAACAAGAAGCAAATCGAAGCGCTCATCAAGGCACGCGAACTCCGCGAAGCCAAGGAACTCGAAAACGCGCAGGCTCTCTCGAAGGCAATCGAAGGCATGTCGATTGCGTTTGCGGTCAAGACCGGCGAAGGCGGCAAAATGTTCGGCTCGGTCACGGTTGCGGACATCGTCGCGAAAATCGCAGAAGGCGGCATCGAGCTTCCGAAGAAGGCTGTGCACCTCGCCGCTCCCGTCAAGGAACTCGGCAAGCACACGGCGCAAATCAAGCTCCACAAGGACGTCAAAATCGACATTCATTTCGAGGTTGTTTCCGAGAATCCCATCGAAGATTCCGCGAAAGAATCCAACTAAGACGTTTTCGCCGCTTTTCGGCGGAAATTGATTGAATTGTGCAACTCGACGCGGCGCGCACTGCCCGTCGAGTTGTGCGGTAGATAAGGACTCGTCCCATTTTGTCGCGCGGCGGCTCTATTGTGGCGGCATGGAAACGAAAAATTCAATGGCAGAAGAGGACAGGAAACCCGCGCGCAAAAAACGCGCAACACCGCAAAGCACCGACGAGTTGGGGCGCGAGCTGCCGCACAATCTCGACGCGGAGGCGGGGGTTTTGGCGTCCATTATAATCGACGGCACGAACGAGGTAATCAACGCGTGCGTCGCAATGAAAGTCCGCGAGGAATATTTCTACAAGCCGCAACACAGAATAATCTACTCGGCGTTGGTCGCCCTGTTCAGCGAGGGCGCGAGCATCGACGAAATCGTGCTCGCCGAATATCTGAAAAAGCGCAACGCGCTGGAGCAGGTCGGCGGGATAGTGGCAATCAACGACATTGCGGGCAGGATTGAAACTTTCGCCCACTACCGCCAGTGGCTCGACATTCTCCGCGAAAAATTTTTCATGCGCGAAATCATACGCGCGTGCTCCGAAACAATCGAAAACGCCTACGCGAACCGCGGCGGAATCGACATGTTCATAGAGGGCGTGGAGGAGAAAATTCTCGGCATCAGTCAGGACAGGGTCGGCGACTCGGTAAAAAAAGCGAGCGAACAAGTGCCCGCGGCGGTCGCGCTAATCAACCAGCTCATAAAAAACAAGGGCGAGCTGATGGGCGTTCCCACGGGCTTTACTGCGCTCGACAATATGATGCGCGGCCTGCACGCCAACGAAATGATAGTCGTTGCGGGACGCCCCGGCACGGGCAAGACGTCGATTGCTCTCAATATAGCGGAGACCGCGCTGTTCGGCCGCAAACAGTTCCCGACGCTGATATTTTCGCTGGAAATGTTGGGAGAACAGCTGTACGGGCGCATGATAGCCTCCCGCGCGAGGATAGACCAGCACAAGCTCGGCATGGGGCGAATCAACGACGAGGAACTGCGCAACATCAACACAACGGCGAACGAACTGAAAAACGCGCCGCTTTGGATTGACGACACCGCGGGCATTTCGATTCTCGAAATGCGGGCAAAGGCGAGGCGGCTCCACCAACAGCTCGGCGGGAAGCTCGGTCTTGTCATTGTAGACTACCTCCAACTTCTGCGCGGTTCCGACCCGTCGCTTCCGCGCGAGCAGGAAGTCGCTGAAATTTCGCGCGGCATGAAGGCGATGTCGAAGGAGCTGCGCTGCCCCGTGATAGTGCTTGCGCAGCTGAACCGCGACAGCGAAAAGGACCAGCGCAACCCGCGACCGAGCGATTTGCGCGAATCCGGCTCGATAGAACAGGACGCGGACGCAATTTTACTGTTGAGTAGGCAGAAGAAATCTGTCACAGATGAAGAGGCAAACTCGAACCAGAATTGGCTGATTAGGGTGGAGCTTGCGAAACAGAGAAACGGACCCACAGGCGTTGTCACGCTCATGTTCAACAGAAGCTGCACACGCTACGAAAATTACATAGATGCTGAAAATGTTCAGGTTTAACGGCAAAATTTTTGAAACCGCGCGCGCGGCGTTCGGACGCGCGACGGGCGCGTTCCGCGTTGCGGCGATTGCGGCGGCGATTGCGGCGTGCTCGGCGGCGCACGGGCAGACGGCGGGAAAGCCGGTTGACGAGCAGACGCTCACAATCAACCGCATCACTTACAAAATCGAAGGCCCGAAGACGATTTCGGAAGACGCAATCACGGCGCATGTCAGACTCCGCAAGGGCATGAAGTTCGACCAAAAATCGCTCGACCAGTCTATACGCTCGCTCTACGAAACGGGGCTTTACGACATCATTGACGCAACGCGCACGGCGTCTTCAAACGGCGGAATGGACATCGAATTTTTAATCGTTCCCAAGTACAGAATCAGCCAAATCGTGTTCAAGGGGAACAAGGAGTATTCGGCGCGGAGATTGCAGGAGGAAATCACATCGTACGCTGGCTCCACCCTCAGCGAAGTTCAGGCAAAGCGCGACGCCGACAAAATCAAGGCGTTCTACCAAAAGAAGGGCTACTCGCTCGCAAAGGTGAATTTTTCGATAGAGCGCAACGACGAGCAGGGCAAGGGCGCGGTGATTTTCGATATCAACGAGGGCGAGGATATCGCAATCGAAAACATCAGGTTCACGGGCGACCCCGCCGTCGAAAAGCAGTACGGCTTTTGGGGCAAGCTATGGAAGCGCATGTTCGCAAAGGACAACCCCGCCGAGCTTAACTCGATTAAACTTTTGAAGGAAATGAAGACCGACACTTGGATTCCCGTCATTTCCTACATCACCGACAACGGACGCTTCAAGGACGAGGAATTTCAGGCGGACATCGAAAAACTCCGCAAAGTCTACCGCGACCACGGCTACCTCGACGTCGAAATCGACGAGTCGAAAGTAAAGTTCGAATTTCCCGACGCCGACAACCCCGGCGACATGGACATCGTCATAAACGTAGTCCCCAACAGGCAGTATAAGGTCGGCAAGGTTTCGTTCAAAAACAACAAGCTGTTCTCCGACGAAAAACTCATGCCGTTTGTGGAGTACTTCGACCTCACAACGGGCAACGTGTTCTCGCCGTCGAAAGTGGACGAAATGATTGAAAAAATCAGAATCTACTACGGCGAATACGGCTATATAGACACAATCGTCCGCGCCCAGCGCAAGCCGAACGTGGAGTCGGGCGACATCGACTTGGTGATAGACATAATCGAGAGCGGCAAATTCTACCTCGAATCAATCAACATTCAGGGCAACACGAAAACGAAGAGCGAAGTCATAATCCGCGAACTCGCGCTCGCCCCCGGCGACGTCTTCGACCTCGCCAGAATGAAGTCTTCGGAAAACCGCCTCAAAGAAACGCGCTTCTTCGACGAAGTGAACCTTTCGCCCGAAGCCACAAACATTCCCAACCGCCGCAATCTGCGCGTGGTGGTCAATGAGGGGCGTACGGGCAACCTCACGTTCGGCGCGGGTTTCAGCACAATCGAAAGCTTGGTGGCGACGGTCGAAATCACGCAGAGCAACTTTGACTACGAAAACTACGACAGCTACTTTCAGGGCGCGGGGCAGAAATTCAGAATCCGCGGGTCCATCGGCTTGAAGAGCAACCAGATTATAGTGAGCTTCGAAGAGCCGTGGGTTTTCAACCGCAACCTCGCATACGGCATCGACGCCTACCGCACCGACACGGGCTACTATTCCGACTATTACTCGGAAGTCCGCCTCGGCGCGACAAACTATTTGAGAAAGCGCGTCTACGAGCTCATCGAAGCCCGCCTTGCCTACAAGCTCGAACTTGTCGATATTTACGACGTCGATTCGAAGCTCACCACGGGCCCCGACCCCGTCATGAAGGAGTGGCGCGGCGACATCGGCGAACGCTCGATTTCGCAGGTGAGCCTTTCGTTCCTGCGCGACTCGCGCGACAGTCTCATGACCCCCACGCGCGGCACGCGCTTCGAGCTTATTCAGGACGTCGCGGGCGGGCCGCTTCTGGGGCAGACAAACCTCTACCGCGTGGAGGCTCGCGCGGGCTGGTGGATTCCGACGTTCGAGGCGGGCAATCAGGTGCTGTCGTTCGTCGGCAGAACGGGCACGGTCATAGGCTACGGCGGCAAAGACGTTCCGTATTTCGAGCAGTACTTCCTCGGCGGCGGCTACAACATGCGCGGCTTCAAATACCGCAAAGTCGGCAGGATAGACCCGAATACGGGCGAGGCGTACGGCGGCAAAACGTTCGCGTTCGCGTCGGCGGAATATTCGATAGAGCTTTTCAATCCCGTGCGTTTTGCGGTGTTCTACGACATCGGCTTCGTAAATTCGGGCGAGTGGGATTGGGACCCGTCGGACTATAATTCCGACTTCGGCGTCGGCTTCCGCGTGCTCCTCATGGGCGCGCCCATGCGCATAGACTTGGGCTTCCCGTGGAAAACCGGCCCGTACAACGACGACGGCATGCAGTTCAACTTCTCGTTCGGAACGGTGTTCTAAAAAAAATCGCGGATTCGGAACATTCGGCTTTTTCAGCTTACTAAAAACACAAACAAAGAAAAAACATATGAAAAAATTAACGGCATTAATCGCGGGGCTCGCCGCCTGCGCGGCACTTAACGCGGCTCCCAACATCTACTACATCGAAATGGGAAGAGCCTACCAAAACTACTACAAGGCGAAAGCCGCGGCGGAACAAATTCAGGCTTCGATTGACGCCACAAAAGGCGAACTCGAAAAAATGAAAAAGACCTACGACGAAAAGGCGAAACAGGCTCAGGCGCTGCTCGAAAAGGCGAACAACCCCGCCCTCGGCGAAGACGCAAAGAAGAAGCTCCAAGAGGAAATCAGACCCATCGCCGTGGAATGCCAGCAGATTGAGGCGAACATGCGCAACATCAGCGCGCAGGCTAACGAAAGACTCCGCCAGAACGCCGACAGTATCCGCAAAGTCCACCTCGAAGAAATCAGGGAAATCGTAAAGAAGCTTGCCGAAGACAAGAAGGCGGATTGCATTATCGAAAAGAGCGTCTGCCACTATTCCGACCCGAAAGCCGACCTCACCGACGAGCTTATCAAGCGCATCAACGCAAACGCGCCCGCGGGCAAATAGTTTTTTTTCCGCTCCGCGCCGCGGAACGGAGTTAGGGGGAGTTTTTTTGAACTCCCCTTTTTTTGTTTTTAGATAAAACCTGAAAGTAAGGATAAAACGATGTCAAATATTGTGCTTTGCGCGCTCGCAAGCGTTTTCCTCCCGGGCTTGGGGCAGCTGTTCGAGTCGCGCGGATACGAGGCGGCGGGCTTTTTCTTCGGGGCGGTCTTGGCGTACATGATATACATTCCAGCGGGCGTGTGCGTGCACGCGTGGGCGGTAGCCGACGCCGCGCTCCGCGCCAAACGCAAATAGCGGGCGGAATTGTTCAAAAACGCCGCTGCGGACACATCAAAAGTGTTGCAAGAAAAAAGTAATTCGGCTATGTTGCGGAACATGGAATTTCAAAATAAAAAATCGTCGATACGCACCGAAAACCTCGTCAAGGAATACGGCAAGAGGCGCGTCGTAAAGGGCGTGAACATCGGCGTTGAGGCGGGCGAAGTTGTCGGGCTTCTCGGCCCGAACGGCGCGGGCAAAACGACGAGTTTTTACATGATTGTAGGCCTCGTTCCCGCAACAGAGGGCAAAGTGTTTCTGGAAGACTGCGACATCACAAACGTGCCCATGTACAAACGCGCCCGTATGGGGATAGGCTACCTGCCGCAGGAGGCTTCGATTTTCAGGAAACTTACGGTCTACGAAAACATCTACGGCGTGGCGGAAACGCTGCCCGTGCCGAAATCGGAACTGAAAGACTTTACGATGTCGATGTTGGAGGAGCTTGGGCTTGAAAAGCTGGCGTCGCAAAAGGCGTTCACGCTTTCGGGCGGCGAGCGCAGGCGTCTTGAAATTACCCGCGCCCTCACGGCGCGTCCGAAATTCCTGCTTATGGACGAGCCTTTCAGCGGCGTAGACCCCATAAGCGTTGCGGAGGTTCAGGAAATCATACGCGGCTTGAAGGCGAAAAACATAGGCGTGCTCATAACAGACCACAACGTGCGCGAAACGCTCAGCATTGTAGACCGCGCCTACCTTATCCACGACGGCAAAGTGCTCTGCGAGGGCACGAGCGACTTTTTGGTGAACGACCCCCAGAGCCGAAAATTCTATCTCGGCGAAAACTTTACGATGTAGGGCATGGAAAACCGAATCAACAAAACGAGAGTGTCGGAGGAAATTTCAGTCCGCGAGTTTTTCGAAATGTTCGAAGGCTCGCTCCAGCTCGAACTTCTTGCGGGCAAAAACGGACTCGACAGAATCATCTACGAGCCGAGCCTCAACCGCCCCGCGCTGGCAATCACGGGCTACTACAAAAACTTCGCCTCCAAGAGAATCCAGCTCTTCGGCGCGGGCGAAATGGCGTATATGTGCGACCTTTCGCGCGACCGCCAAATAGAGGTGATGTGCGAAATGATTTCGCACGAAATTCCGTGCGTGGTAATCTCGCGCAACCTTGAACCCACGCAGGCGATGATTGAGTCGGCGGACTCGCACAATGTGCCGCTTATCCGCACGAAGATGAAGTCGAAGGAGTTTTCCGCCGAGGTTTTCGTGCGGCTCGAAAGGCTGTTTTCGCCGCGCATGTCGGTGCACGGAACGCTGCTCGACATCAAGGGAATAGGAACTCTCATTCGCGGCGACAGCGGCATCGGCAAAAGCGAATGCGCCCTCGCGCTCATCGACCACGGGCACTCGCTCGTAGCCGACGACCACGTCTACTGCGTGAAAGTCAACGACCAAATCGTGCTCGGACGCGGCAACGAACTCAACAGGGGCTACATGGAGTGCCGCGGAATCGGGATAATCAACGTTGCCGAGCTTTTCGGAATCCGCTGCGTGCGCATGGAAAAGTCGATAGACATCGTGGTGACATTCGTCGAATGGAAGCCGGGGGTTGTAGAAGACAGAACGGGCTTGGAGGTAAATTATTTCGACATACTGGGCATCCAGATTCCGCATTTTGTAATACCCGTGCGCCCCGGCCGCGACATGGCGCGTCTTGTGGAGGTTGCCGCAATGGTGCAGGCTCTGCGCCGCATGGGGCACGACGGCGCAAAGGCGTTCAACGACAGGCTCATCGCCCACATGGCGAAAGGGAGCGCAAAAAAAGATGTCTAAACTACCTCTTTCAAAAAGGGGCGCGTTGCTTGCCGAAACAATCGGGAAGAGGATTGTGTTTCTCGACGGCGGCATGGGCACGCTCATTCAACGGCGCGGTCTGACGGAGGCGGACTTCCGAAAGGGCGACGCGCGTCTCGAAAAAACCGCGGGCGAACTGCGCGGCGACAACGATTTGCTCTCAATCACGCGCCCCGACGTAATATCGGATATTCACAGGCAATATTATCTGGCGGGGTCGGATATCGCCACTACAAACACCTTCGGGGCGAACTCCGTGGTGCAGTCGGAATACGGAATCGGCGCGGACTTGGTGCGCGACATGAACGCTGCTGCGGTGCGCGCGGCGCGGGCTGCCGCGGACGAAGTCTCGGCGAAGCTCGGCGGAAAGCCGCTGTTCGTGGCGGGGTCGGTAGGCCCGATGAACAAGGCGGCAAGCATTGCCTCCGACGTGTCCGACCCGTCGGCGCGCTCGATAACTTTCGACGAACTCCGCGCGGCGTACTACGAACAGATGTCGGTCTTGGCGGAGTCTGGCGCGGACTTGTTCATACTCGAAACGTCGATAGACACGCTGAACGTAAAGGCGGCAATCCACGCCTATTTGAGCCTCTGCGAAGAGCGCGGCGAGAAAATTCCGATAGCCGTCAGCATGACGGTCTCCGACCTGTCGGGGCGCATTCTGAGCGGACAGACAATAGAGGCGTTCTACGCGTCGATACGGCACGCGAAGCCGCTCTTTGTGGGCTTGAACTGCGCTCTGGGCGCGGAGAAAATGCGCCCGTACATCGAGACTTTCGACAGAATAGCCGAGTGCTACACCCACTGCTATCCCAATGCGGGGCTGCCGAACCCGCTTTCGGAATTCGGCTACGATCAAATGCCCGCGGACACCGCAAAATACCTCGGCGAATACTGCGCCGACGGGCTTCTGAACGTGGTAGGCGGCTGCTGCGGCACGACGCCCAAGCACATAGAGGCGGTCGTTGCGGCGTGCGCCAAACTTGCGCCGCGCAAGCCCAAAACAGCCGATGCGCTCACGCTGTCGGGCTTGGAGCTTCTGCGCATTCCCGACAGTGGCGCGCCGTTCATTTTCGTCGGAGAGCGCACAAACGTAATGGGCTCGCCCGCGTTCCGCAAAATGGTCAAGGAGGGGCGGTTTACCGACGCGCTCTCGGTGGCGCGCAATCAGGTCGAAAACGGCGCAAACCTCATCGACATAAACTTCGACGAAGGCATGCTTGACTCCCCCGCGTGCATGTCGAAATTCCTCAACCTCATCGGCTCCGAACCCGAAATCGCGCGCGTGCCGCTGATGATAGACTCGTCGAATTGGGAGACGGTTTTGGCGGGCTTGAAATGCGCACAGGGCAAGTGCGTCGTCAACTCGATAAGCCTGAAAGAGGGCGAGGAAAAATTCCTTTCGCACGCGGGGGAGATTATGAAATTCGGCGCGGCGGCAATCGTGATGGCGTTCGACGAACGCGGGCAGGCTTCGACGCTTTCCGACAGAATTTCGGTCTGCCAACGCGCGTACAAACTGCTCGTCGAAAAGGCGGGCTTCGACCCGCGCGACATAATTTTCGACGCAAACGTCCTGACCGTGGCGACGGGCATGCCCGAGCACGACTCCTACGCGATAGACTTCATAAACGCCGTGCGCGAAATCAAGCGCACATGCCCCTACGCCCGCACGAGCGCGGGGGTAAGCAACATCAGCTTTGCCCTGCGCGGCAACAACAAGGTGCGCGAGGCAATGCACAGCGTGTTCCTCTACCACGCGCGGGAGGCGGGGCTCGACATGGGAATCGTCAACGCGGGAATGCTCGCGCCCTACGACGAAATAGAGCCGCGCCTGCGCGACGCGGTCGAGGCGGTAATCCTCAATTCGTCGCCCGACGCCACGGAGCGTCTGCTTGCAATCGCCGCCGACTACAAGGACGCCGCCGTCTCCGAAAAAAAGGAGGCGCGCGACGACCCCAACGCGACGCCGCAGGAAAGGCTAGACAGGGCGTTCGTCAAGGGCGACGAAGAGTCCGCCGCAAAGCTCGCGCTCGAATTTTTGGAGGAGCTGAAAACGCCGCTTAGGGTAATCGAAAAGCCGCTGATGGATTCGATGAAAAAAGTCGGCGAGCTTTTCGGGGCGGGCAAAATGTCCTGCCGCAGGTCGTAAAAAGCGCGCGCGTGATGAAGCGGGCGGTGGCGGCTCTCGAGCCTTTCATGGAGTCGTCGGCGACAGGGAGCGCGCCGAAAGTCGTGCTCGCCACGGTCAAGGGCGACGTGCACGACATCGGCAAAAACATTGTTTCGGTTGTGCTCGGATGCAACGGCTTCCGCGTGGAGGACTTGGGCGTGATGGTTCAGCCCGAGGCAATCGTCGAAGCCGCCCGCGACGCCGCGGTAATCGGGCTTAGCGGGCTTATCACGCCGTCGCTCGACGAAATGGCGAACACAATTTCCGCGCTCGAACGCGCCGGCATAAGAGTGCCCGTGCTCGTCGGCGGGGCTACTACGAGCGACCTCCACACGGCGGTGAAACTCGCGCCGCTCTATTCGGGAACGGTCGTGCGCGTGGAGGACGCCGGCGCGTCGGCGGGCGTCTGCGCCGACTTCACCATGGGCGGAAAGGCGGAGGCGTTCGCCCTTTCAATCGCCGCCGCCCAGCAGGCTTTGCGCGACAAATACGAGGCGGAGCACGCCAACCCGCCCGCGCACAAAAAACTTCTGCCGCTTGCCGAGGCGCGTTCCAAAAAGGCGGTCTGCGATTTCTCCCACGTAGAAAAGCCGCCGTTTACAGGCGTGCGGACAATCGGCGTTCCCGTGTCGGAGTTGAAGCCCGACATTCCGTGGAACATGTATTTCAGGACTTGGGGCGTGAAGGACAAGGCGGCGACGGAGGACTTTTGCAGGGACACCCTCGCAATGCTCGAAAGGCTTGCGGAGGTCGCGAAGCCGAAAATCAGGGTCGGATTTTTCGAGGCGAAGCCCGACGGCGACGACATCGCGCTTTTCGAAAACGGGACGCGGATTGAAACGCTGTCGCTCGTGCGCTCGCAGGTCGAAAACTCGCGCGGAGAGTGCCTGTGCCTTGCAGACTACGTAGCCCCCGAAGGCGACTACGTAGCTCCCTTCGCGGCTACGGTCGGGAGCGAGGCGGAGGCGTTCGCAAAATCGTTCAAGGACGCCGGCGACGACTATTCCTACATGATTGCCCAAACCCTGTGCGACGCGCTCGCCGAGGCTCTCTCGACCTACGCGCAACGCGCGGTGTTCTCGGACTCTCCCAAAGAACGCGCGGGCGTCCGCGCGGCGGCGGGCTACGCTTCATACCCCGACCACTCCGAAAAGGCGAAGTTCGAAAAACTGCTCTCGCTCGAAGAGTCGGCGGGCATAAAACTTACGGACAACTTCATGATGACGCCGAAGTCGTCTGTCGCGGCGTTGTGGATTGCCAATCCGTCGGCGAAATACTTTTCGGCGGAAATCGGGCAGGACCAAGTTCGCGACTACGCCGAACGCGGCGGTCGGACAGTCGAAGATGTCGAAAAATACATGTCGGTAAGGGCGCGATGAAACTCGACAGGGAAATATACGGAACAGTGCCCGAACGCGGCGGAGTCAAGACCGACTTCGTCGTTCCGCTTTGCATGTTCCTGCTGTTTCTCATGGGGGTGGCGTTCATCTACTCCGCGCAGAGCTACAATATAGACGAAATCCCGCTCGCCAAACAGTTTTGGGTCAAGCAGATATGCTATTTTGTGTTCGCGGGGGTGCCCGTGTACGTCTTTCTTGCGTGGATAGACTACAAGGTGTTTTTCACCTACGCCAACGCAATCTACGCGCTGTCGCTGCTTCTGCTGATTCCGCTTGCGTTAAAGGAAAATTTGGGAATTCCGATACCGTTTGTGGAAAGCCGCTACAACGCGACGCGCTGGATTGACTTCGGGGCGGTGTCCGTCCAGCCGTCGGAATTCGCGAAAATCGGGACGTGCATAATGGCGGCGGCGATGTTCGCCCGCAACGACGGAAAGAAAAATTTGAAATTCTGGCTGAAAATAGCGGCGGTATTTTTAGTTCCTATTTTGTTGATTTTTTTGCAACCAGACTTAGGCTCTACTCTCGTATTTTTTCCAATGCTTTTCGCCATGCTCTACATATCGAACCTCCCGAAGAGGTTTTTCGCAATCGGCGCGCTCCTTTTCGGGCTGCTGATAGGCGTGGTGGCGGCGGATATTTGCGGATACAACGCGTTTTTGAAGTCGCACAATATGTCGGCGGAGGCGGCGGCGAACGCTAACGCATACGGGTCGTCGGCGGCTCTGACACTGCCGCTTAAAGACTACCAGCGCAACAGAATCTTGGCGTTCATTGCTCCCGAAGTCGTTGACCCCCAGGGGAACGGCGTTAGCTGGAACCAGCGGCAGAGCCTGATTTCGGTCGGGTCGGGCGGCATTTTCGGGCAGGGGCACGCCGAGGGCACTCAGGCAAAACTGGGCTATCTGCCGTCGAGCGTCGCGTATAACGACTTCATATTTTCGGTGCTCGCCGAGGAATCGGGGTTCTTCGGGGCGACGGTCGCCGTCGTATTGATGGCGATAATAATAATTTACGGCTGTCTTGGGGCTGCGCAACTTTCGCGCGACGGGTTCGGAAGGTATCTGTGCGCGGGAATCGGCGTAATACTCATGACGCACACTTTCATAAACGTGGGAATGACCATCGGCATTATGCCGATTACAGGAGTTCCCCTGCCAATGTTAAGTTATGGCGGAACTTTTGTTTTGACGTGTTGCATACTACTCGGTCTCGTTCAAAGCGTATACCGACACAGAAAAGAATATGCGTGAAAAGGCAAAAGTTTCGCTTAATCCAAAATTAAAGCGAAACCATGAAACAGGAAAACCAAAACTATGATTTGACAAAGCGTCCCGCGGAGGAGGAAGTCGAGCCTATTTCCGAAGAACAGCTTAATCAGGAGGCGAAGCTGCGCGCAAAAAAGCGTCCGCTTCTCGAAAAAATCATCAGACTTCTCAAACGCGAAGACGAACCCTACCGCGAAATCGTAATCAACGTGGAGCCTTTCGAAAAACGCGTCGCGCTGCTTGTCGAGGGCGTGATGCAGAAATTCGAAATCGAGCGCAACGGCGACGAAAGCATGGTCGGGGCGATTTTCAAGGGGAAAATCCAAAACCTCGAGCCCGGCTTGAAGGCGGCGTTCGTCGATATCGGACAGCCCAAAAACGCGTTCCTCCACTACTGGGACATCTTCCCGACGACGACCGACAACTCCTACGAAGTCGTCCGCGAAAACAAGAGCAAGGAACAGAAAAAGGCGCAGAAGTTTTCGACGAAGGACATTCCCGAAAAATTCCCGATAGGCACGGAAATCATCGTGCAAATCACCAAGACGCAAATCGGCACAAAAGGCCCGCGCGTAACGACGAACATCGCAATTCCCGGCCGCTACCTCGTGCTCATGCCGTTCGCGGGGCAGTTCGGCATTTCGAGGAAAATCGAGGACAGAGCCGAGCGCGAGCGCATCAAGAAGATTTTGAAGTCCATGAAAGTGCCCGAAGGCATGGGCGTTATCGTCCGCACGGCGGGGCAGGGCAAACGCTGGACATACTTTGTGCGCGACCTCCACATGCTGCTGAACATCTGGAAGAAAATCCAGCAGCGCATAGAGACCGTCCCCGCGCCCGCGACCATCTACAAAGAGCCCGACCTCATAGAGCGCACCGTCCGCGACTTCCTCACCGAACAGACCGACAGAATCCTCATCGACAGCCGCGAAGACTACGAGCGCATTCTGCGTTCCGTGTCGGAAATCTCGCGCCGCGCCCGCAGTAAAATCCAGCTATTCAAGGAAAACATACCGATTTTCGAACGCTACAACATCGAGCGGCAAATCGCGCAGACTTTCCAGCGCCGCGTGCCGCTTCCGTCGGGCGGCGAAATCGTAATCGACGAAACCGAGGCGCTTGTGGCAATCGACGTAAACACAGGCTCGCACAAGGGCAAGAGCGAGGACGGCAAAGACTTCATCTTGCAGGCGAACCTCGAAGCCGTAACAGAGGCGGCGCGTCAGGTGCGCCTGCGCAACTTGGGCGGGCTTGTCATCATCGACACAATCGATATGAAGAGCCGCAAGGACAGGCAGGCGGTCTACAAACGCCTGAAAGACGAAATGGAAAAGGACAAGGCAAAGAGCCAAGTTCTGCCGATTTCGCAGCTCGGCATCATGCAGATGACGCGTCAGCGCCACGCGCAGAGCAATTCGAGCGGCATTTACACGACATGCCCGTATTGCGGCGGCAAGGGCATTGTGAAATCGGCGCGGACGATGAGCGCGGAAATACAGCGCAAGATTGTCGCAACATGCAGGTCTATGCGGGCAAACAACGCAAACGTGGGCGAGCTTGCGCTGCTCATTCTGCTCCACCCCGACAACCTCCAACGCTTGCAGACGGAAGACTACGAACACCTCATCAATCTGGAAAAGGCGTACAACCTCAAATTGACGTTCCGCGCCGACCCGTCCTACCACTTGGAGAATTTCAGAATTATCGACGCCCGCAAGTAGACGCCGCAAATTCCGCAAAACGCCCGCCGAGTTTTCGACGGGCGTTTTTTTAGGCGCATGTCTTTGCGCCGACTGGATTTTCTGCCGAACGCCGAAAGCGACATGGCGCGCGGGCGCGGCGCGCATAGGCGGAGCGGAATTTTATTCGGCCGCCCGCCTAAATCAGGGTATGAAAACCGCCCTGTACTCGCCTTTCTCCGCGCCTTTGAGGAGCTTTGCGGAGGTCAGCATTGACGCAAGTTCGGCGTCGTTGCGCTCGTCGCCCGACGATTGCAGTTCGAGCGGCTTCATCGCCCAGCCGTCGCGCTCTATATAGACTTTGAACTCGGCGACGGCGTACATTTTGTTGGGCGACTTCAATTTTACGGGCGCGGTTCTTACGGTTTCGCCCGTGTTCAAATCGACAAGCTTGAATGTCGCCGAGCCGTCCGATTGGGGAATGTCCAAGTTTGCGCGGCCGTACGACGAAAAGAAGTTGCGCATGACCGCCCTCATGAATGCGCTGCGCCCGCGCGCCATGTCGCTTTCGGCGTTCGGCAGAAATTCGGGCGAGCGCAAGGCGGCGGCGGGGGTGTCGGAATCGCTCTTGCCGAAATCCCAGCCCGCTGGTTGCGGAATTTTGCGGGGCGCGGCGGAGGCGTTGCGCCTTGTGGGCAGGAAAAGCGGGGCGAAGTCGGCGATTTCGTCAAGCCCGAAAAATCCCTCGCCGTCGGTCGAAATCGACGCGAGCGTTTGCGGCTCTTTCGGGTCTTTGCATTCGGGGGAGACGTCGGGGAAAAACGCAAAAAACGCCGCCGCCGCCGCGCATGTTGCGAGCGCGGAAACGAGCGTTGTGTGGCGTTTCTGTCGGGCGTCGTCCATCTGTTAGGGGTTTTCGGGGCGGGCGGCGATGTGGATTTTTGTGTATCCGCCCGCGCGCGCCGACTCGCAAATATTAAGCAGAGTCTGCGCGTCGAGGTTTTTGTCGGCCTTGACGAGCAGCGTGCCGCGGCGTTTTTTTTCCGTCGCCATTTTTCTTGCGAAAGTTTCGGCGTTGAAAATCGCGCCGTCGAAAATCACCATCGAATTTCCGTTCGCGTTGAGCACGTCGAGGTCTCCGTCTACGACCGCCGCGTCGGGCGATTTCGCCGCGGGCAGGGAGTCTCCGCCGAAGTCCACCGCGAACCCCGGAGCGAGTATGAACTTGGAGCCGAGCACCGTAAACATCAGCGCGATTAAAAGCGCGTCGGCAAGAGCCGCCGAGCAAAGCGTTATGCGCTCGCGCCTGACTTTCGACGAAACGTCGACAATCGTCATTTTGCGTCCTTTCCCTTCAAGTGCAGGTTTTCGTTTTCGGGCATGCCCCTGTTGATGAAAAGCAGGATTTCGTTCGCGGAAAGGTCGATGTCGTGGGCGAGCGCGCGCACGCGGCTGTTGAGAAAGCTGTACGCAAGCCAGCCCGAAATCGAAATCAGAAGCCCGAACGCCGTCGAGAGCAGGGCGGCGTAGACATAGCCCGAAAATTCCGCGGCGGTCGCGTACGAGCCGCTTTTAGACATTGTGTAGAAGCTTTGCAGAAGCGCTACGACCGTCCCCAACAGCCCCAGCAGCGGCGCGACTTTCGCCACGAGCGCGACGCTCGCCACGCGCCTGTCTATCAGCGCGAATTCGTTTTGCGCGGCGACCGCCACGCTTTGCGCCATGACGTCGCGCGGCTGTTCTATGTTGAGTAGGGCGGTTTTTACGATTCGCGGAATCGGTCCGAAGCTTTCGTCGCAAATTGTGATTGCTTCGAGAAGCCGCCTGTTTTTGAGCGCGGTTTTTATGCCCGACACGAACTCGACCGCGCGTATCTGCCCCTTGTGCAGGTAGAGCAGGCGTTCGAGAAAAATTATCGCCCCCACGAAGCCCAAGCCCGCAAGCGGTATCATTACGGGGCCGCCCATTGAAAAGATGTCGATGAGTTTCTGCATAAAATTAATTGAGTTTTTCCAGTTTCGCCTTTGCCGCCATTTGCGACGGCAGTTTGTATTTTACAATGAGTTCGTACGCCGCGCGGGCGTCGCGCTTTTCGCCCGCGGCTTCGAGGTTGCCCGCAAGCGCGTAGAGGCTGCGCCCCACCCAGTATTTCGCCGCGGCGTCGGCGGGCTTTTCGGCGAGGAGCTGCCGCGCCGTGCCCCAGCGCATTTCGTTTGCCTCGCGCGTGCGCCCCGCGCGTTCGAGGGCGTAGGCGCATTTGAACGCGGCTTCGGCTTTCGTCGCGGGCGAGCTTTCGGGGAGTGCGTAGATGCGCTCGAAAATCGCGACGGCGTTGAGCGCGCGCGTGGGCTGGGCAAGCACGCAGTCGCCGAGTCCGAGCCACGCGAGGTGTATTTCGGGGTGCGACTGGTAGTTGTTGATGATTTCCTCGTAAAGTTTGCGGGCGTCGGGAAATGCGTTCAGCAGGCGCAAAATTTCCGCCTGCGCGAGGCGCGAGTAGAAGTTGCGCGGGCTGTCGGGGAAGTCGGCGCAAAGTTTGTCGAGCATTTTGAGCGCGTTTTTGTAGTCGGCTTCAAGCCCGACTTTGCGGGCGTACTGGGCGGCGTCGGAGACGGCGTCGTAGGCGTAGTCGCCCTTGGGGTCGGATTCGGCGAGCGCGCGGCAGAGCTGTTGGGCGGCGGCGAAATTTCCGCGCCCCGCCTCGGTTCTGGCGTTGTAGAGGTAGGAGACTTTTGCGGCGTCGCTTTGCGGATATTTTTCCTGCAAGCTTTTGTAGACCGCCACGGCTTCGTCGGTTTTGCCGAGCGTTTCGAGGCAGCGGGCTTTCATGAGCATTGCGTTCGACGCCACGATTTCGCGCGTGCTTTTGTCGGCGGAGTCGGGGTTCGCGAGTTCGGCTAGGATTTTGTCGCACCGTTCGACCGCCTTTTGCGTGTCGCCCGATTCCTCCGTGATTCTCGCAAGCAGCCACTGCATTTTTACGAGGAGCTGTTTCGAGCGCGTCGATTTCGCAGCGCGTTCGATTCTCGCCAGAGCCTTCGCGCTTTCGCCGTTTGCGCGGAAGCGCGAAATTATTTTCCACTCGGCGTTCCAGATGGCGTCATCGCCCACGCCGCTCTTTCCGTAGGCGGCGTCGAGCAGTTCGACCGCGCTCTTTTCCTCGCCGCGCAGCAGGTACGACTCTATCGCGCGGTTGAGGATTACCCCGCGCTTCGACACCATAGTGTCCATCAGCTCCGCATAGAGTTTCGCCGCCGTGCCGTAGTCTTTGTTGAGGTAGAAGCAGTCGGCGGCGAGCAGTTTCATTTCGCGCGCCTTTTGCGGGTCGCTTTCAAGCTCGGCGAGCGATTCGAGGTGTTTTGCCGCAAGCCTGTATTCGGGCAGTTTGTCGGCGGCGGAGGCGAACGCCGTCCACGCGAGGATTCTGAGCGCGTCGCTTTTGTATTTCGACGCGGGAAATTCGTCGACAAGCTTCCCCGCGAATTTCGACGCCTCCGCGCCGTTGCGCAGGTCTATTGCGGCTTTCGCGAGCTCGAGGTAGATTCTGTCGCGTATTTTTTCCGAGCCGTTTTCGAGAAGTTCCTCCAAGAATTTCCGCTTGTTCTCCGCTGACGCCGACGCGTTTTTTGCGTACATCGCGAGGGCGAAATCGCAGACGGCGGGCGACGCGGTTTCGCGCAGAATTCCGCGCAGCATGTCGAGCTGTTTTTCGGGGCTTTTTGTCATCGCGGCGGCGACGATTCTGATTTCGTCCTTGTCAAGCTCCGACGCAAGCTCGATTTCGAGCTGGGCTTCGAGCTGCTCGATTGCCTCCTCCCGCTTGCCGAGCTTGTAGAGGGCGGCCGCGTACTGCTTTGCGAGCTGGAAGCCCTGGGGAGTGCCCATGTAGATTTTCACCTTTTCGCCGAGGTTTTTTGCGAGCGTTTCGGGGCTTTCGCCCGTGTCGGCGCCGTCCATTTTGCAGAAAGTTTCGGCGATTTCGACGTCGGCGATTGTCGCGGGGAAGTCCGCCGATTTCTTCGCCTTTTCGAAGTTTTCGAGGGCTTTGCGCGTGTCGCCGCGCTCGTAGTCTATGTAGCCCGATGCTATGAAATACCACGGAAGCTCGTCTGAGCCGAGCTTTTCGGGGCTTATTCCCTCCAAGTCCGCCGCGGCCGCGGAGGCGTTGAACATTCCCACGTTTATCAATGCGCTTCTGATTTTGTCGGCGGGCGATTTTGAGTCTATTTTTGCGAACAGTTTTTTTGCGTCCTCGAACGCGCCCTGCGCAATCAGCGCGTCCACGAGTATTGCGTCGAAGCCCGATTCAAGCTCTTTGGGAATGTTTCCCGATTCGATTGCGTCGCCTACAATCGCCTTTGCGAGCGACGGCATTCCCGCGCGGAGAGCCGACTGCGCCGATTTTCCGAGCGATTCCAGATATTCCGCCGTGCGCCGTTTCTCCGATGTCGAGAGGGGCGCGGCGGTTTCGGGCATTTTCCCCGCCGCCTGATTCGCGTTCGGCGCGGCTTCGACCGACTGCATGTAAATCGACGCGCACAATACGGCGCAAATAATCCTTCGCATTCTCGTATATTCCTTAAAAAGCGTTTTCTTTTCAAGACAAATTCGCGCGGCGATAGTGTCTTGACAGACGCGGATTTTTCCGAAAAACTTTTAGCACTTTTAGAAAACGGCGCGCGGCGTCGGCAACATCAAATTCTATCGGTATATAAAAATGGGAATAAAACGCAGGGATTTCATGGCCGCGGCGTCTATGCTGGGGTACAGTCTGATTGTGAGCGCGCCGTCTTCGGCGTCGGCAAAGGGAGTCGGAAAAATTTTGGGGAAGCCCGAAAAAACTTTCGGGGGACGCTTCGTAAACGACGGCAAAACCATGGAGAAGCTCGCCGTCGAATGCGACGTTCTCGTGGCGGGCGGCGGTCTTGCGGGCGTGTGCGCGGCGTTGTCGGCTGCAAGGCACGGGAAAAAAGTTGTGCTTGTTCAGGACAGGTCGAGGCTCGGCGGAAATTCGAGTTCCGAAATCAAGATGCACCCGCTCGGCGTAAACTCGCCCCGAACGGGCTGGCGCGAGGGCGGCATTATCGAAGAGCTTAAACTTGCAAACGCCGCAAACAATCCGCAGCTTGCGTGGGAAATGTGGGACTTCCTCCTCTACGACAAGTGCGTGTCCGAAAAAAACATAACGCTGCTTCTCGACACTTCTCTCTGCGGCGCCGACGTCTCCGACGGCAAAATCACCCGCGCCTACGCGCGTTGCGACACCGCCCGCCGCAACTACGAAATTTCCGCCAAGATTTTTGTGGACGCCACGGGCGACTGCCGTCTCGCGATGGAGGCGGGCGCGGAGGTTATGTCGGGGCGCGACGGCTCGAAAAAGTTCGGCGAATCTTTCGCGGACTTCGACCCCGTCGGCACGCGGCAGGGCTCGACAATCATGTTCACGTCGAAGCTTTACGACAAGCCCATGCCGTTCACGCCTCCCGTCTGGGCAAAGAAAATCACGCCAGAGCAGATGAAGTTCCGCAGCATAAAGGCGGACGGGCTTGCCTACGGCTACTGGTGGATTGAGCTTGGCGGCGACGGCGACGCAATCGGCGACAACGAAAAGCTCCGCTTCGAGCTTCTCTCAATCGTAATGGGCGTTTGGGACTACCTAAAAAACAGCGGCAAATATCCCGAAGCCGCCAACCGCGCGATAGATTCAATCGCTATGGTCCCGGGGCGGCGCGACACTTTCAGAATCGTCGGCGAGCGTATCATGACGCAGCACGACATCATGGGCGGCTGGAAAAACTTCGACGACGCCGTCGCTGTCGGCGGCTGGTCGATGGACGACCACCCCGCAAAGGGCTTCAACGCCCCCGACAGGCGTCCGTGCAGGCAGTTCGGCAAAGTGCCGTTCTACAATATCGGGCTGTCGTCGCTCTATTCCAAAAACGTGAAAAATTTGATGATGGCGGGGCGCAACATCAGTTGCAGCCACGTCGCGTTCACCTCCACCCGCGTGATGTCCACATGCGCGGCGGTTGGGCAGGCGGTAGGCACGGCGGCGGCGGCGTGCATCGACGCAAACGTTCTCCCCGCGCAGCTTCGCGCCGACGCGGGCATGCTCTCCGACTTGCAGCAAACCCTTTTGCGCGACGACCAGACGATTCTCGGGCTGAAAAATTCCGACCCTCTCGACATCGCGCGTTCCGCGTCGGTTTCCGCAAGCGAATCGCTCGACGGAAGCCGCCCCGAAAACGTGCTTTCGGGCGTGGCGATAGACTCCCGCAACGGCGTTGAAAACCGCTGGGTTGCCGACGCCGCATCGAAGCCGAAGCTTTCGCTTTCGTGGGCTTCGCCCGTGAAGATTTCGGCGGCGCAGTTCGCGTTCTACGGCGGGCACGCGGAGCTTTCGCAGACGCATTCCGAGTATCTGCTGAAAAACATGCACAGGGGCGCGCAGAAAGAGCTTGTGCGCGACTTCGACATCGTTGGCGTTCTGCCCGACGGTTCGAAGCGAAGGCTTTGCGAAATCAGGGGCAACTTCCAGCGGCTTGTCCGCGCTGAGTTCGCGCCCGTCGAGGTGAAGTCGCTCCGCGCTGAGTTCCTTGCGACGAACGGCTCGCCGAAAGTCGTGGTTTGCGAAGTCAGGGTCTACGCCGAATTCCCGAAAGCGTAGCAGCCCCGATTTCCGCGCCGCCGATTCGGTTGCGGCTCGGCTTCAGCCCGCTTTGCCCACCGCGCGTTTTTATCGGGGCGGCGGCATTTGAAAATTCGCTCTGGACGCCGCGCAAACGGCGTCTTTTTTTGCGTTTTTGCTCGCAAAATTTCCGCGCCGTTTTTTGAATGTTCCGCGAACTATTTTATTATTCCGATTTCTAAAACAGTATGAAATTGCCCCTTTTTATTGCGCTTCTCCTTTCCGCATTTGCCGCATTCGCGCAGACCGACTATCCCGACCCGCCACCGTTTACGGGAGTCTCGGAGGCGAAGGTTAAGGTCGAGGCAAACTGGCTGCTTCTGCCCATGAACGGCGGCGAGCGGTACAACAAGATAAAAATTACCGACGCCGACGGCAACACCGTTTTTGCGGGTTCGGTGCTGCTTGCCGACGGCAACGCGCAGTGGCACGCGCCCGTTGACGTGTCGAAATTCAAGGGCGGCGAAATCACGTTTTCGTACCAGACTTTGACGAAAGAGCCGAGCTTCCGCCAAGTAGACGAGCTTGGCTACATTGACCACTCGAAGGACAGGGGGCGTCCGACTTTTCACCTTACGCCCAAATTCGGCTATATGGGCGATTTTTGCGGGCTTGTGAAAGTCGGCGGTCTTTGGCACGCATACTTTCTTTTCAACCCCTACGCAATGACTCCTCACGAGCCGTATTTCATTGCCCACGCCGTCAGCGATGACCTCGTGAATTGGGACTACAAGCCCGACGTCATGCGCCCCGTGTTTTCGGACGGCGCGGCGGTCTATCCCGTGGCGGGTTCGGCATTTTTCGACAAAAACAACAAAAGCGGATTTTTCGATTCGGGTTCGGGCGTGATTCTGATTGTCGAAAAGTCGGACGGCTCTACCGTTCTGGTT
>JAJXPD010000006.1:0-3026 GCA_021641325.1 Opitutales bacterium | reverse complement strand
TTCTGGTTTCGGCGGAGGGCGCGGAGCTTGCGGTTCTTTCGGGCTTGGGCGGGAAGTCGGTCGGCTCTCCGTCGCTTTCGTATCTCGAAAAACAAAAGCTTTGGCTTGTGGTAAAATGCGTTTCGTCGGGCGGTTCGAACGTCGTTGAATTCTACACGTCGCGGGATTTGTCCAACTGGAAACTGTCGGGTTCGGTCGCCGCCGACATGCCGTCGCCGACGCTTTTCGAAACTTACGTTTCCGCCTCCGATACCAGGAAATACGTTCTTTGGGGCGGCGACGGCTCCTATCTTGTCGGAGGCTTCGACGGCGGCAATTTCAGGAGCGATTTTCCCAAGCCCGCGCGCCTGTTTTACGGCGACGCCCGCGGCGCGCAGATTTGGCAAAACGTTCCGTCGGGGCGCGTTTTGACGACCGCGCGCGTAGACCAGCCCGGCGACTTAATGCGCGATGTGGGGCAGTCGTTTTCGCAGTCGGCGTCGATTCCGTGGGAGTTGCGCCTTGCCGACACAAAGCGCGGTTTGCGCCTTCGCGCGTCCGTCCCGCAGGAAATCGTGGGGCATTTCGGCAGACCCGAGGACGCTTTGGGTATTCCGCAGCTCCAATTCCGCTCGAACGTGTTTTCTCTTCCCGAGGCTGTCGGCAACAATTTTGCGGTCGTGTTCACGTTCGAC
This sequence comes from Opitutales bacterium, assembly GCA_021641325.1. Classification (GTDB taxonomy): domain Bacteria; phylum Verrucomicrobiota; class Verrucomicrobiia; order Opitutales; family Intestinicryptomonadaceae; genus Merdousia. The sequence continues at coordinate 2,352 of JAJXPD010000006.1, read as the reverse complement.
ACCAGCGAGCTTGTCGGGTTTTCGCTCCGCGCGGGAGTGGCGAAGTTTGGCTACTCCAAAATCTCCGAATCCTACGAAATCACGCGCATAGAAACGAACAAGTACGCAATCAAAGCGACCGACCCGCGCCCCGACGGCTTCACGTCGGCGATGATTTTCCTCGATACCTATTCGGCGGAGGCGTTTTTTCTCGACGGCTCGGCGGTTCTTTTCATGGGCGACTCTTATTTGAATCCCGAACAGGAAATCAAGGTGGGCTGCAACGGCGAAATTTTCGTGGACAAGGTTTCGCGCATTCCAATCAACCGCGTTTCGCCCGAGCAGCGGGCAAAGGCGGCGCAGGCGGTCGTCGATTCCGTAAACAAAAAATGATATGTTTTTCCAGATTTTAGAGACTTCGAGCGCGGGAAACTGCGCGTATTTCGAACACGACGGCGTGCGAGCTCTTGTGGACGCGGGCGTAGGCATTCGGAAAATTAAAGACTACCTTGCCTCGCGTGGCTTGGCGCTCGACGACATCGACGCCGTTTTCATCACGCACGAGCATTCCGACCACTGCAAGGCGGTCAAATATTTTTCAAGCCCGAATACCAGAATTTTTGCGAACCAACTTACCGCGGAATCTATCAGATACGGCGATTCCGCGGCGAAGTCGCTGAAATGGACTACATTCGAGGACGGGAAAGAGTTCGACTTCATGGGGATAGGCGTGTGCGGCTTTCCCGTCCCGCACGACACCAGCGACTCCGTCGGATACCGTTTCTGCGTTGGCGGCAAAAACCTCGTTTGGCTGACAGACTTGGGCAAGCCGACAATGCTCGCCCAAGACATGGCTTCAACCGCGCAGGTCTTGGTTCTCGAAAGCAATTACTGCCCGCGAATGCTCGAAAATTCCCCGCGCCCGTACCGCCTGAAAGCAAGGATAAAAGGCTCTCACGGGCACTTGTCGAATTCGGACGCAATTTCAATCATGCGCGGGCTTTCCCCCGACACTGTCGAAAAAATCTATCTTGCCCACATTTCGCGCGAGTGCAACAGCGTTTCCCACATAGCCGAGCTGATTGAAGACATCGGCGACATCAGGCAGCGCATAGAAATCGTTTCCCCGTTTTCCGTTTCGAGCACGCCCTACGAGGCTTAATTTGCGACGCAAAAAGCTTCGGCATTTCCTCCGAAGTTTTTTTGTGTCCGTTTTGACTGCGCCGCAAGCCGTCTTTTACCGTCTTTTGCTTTTTGTCCTCCGTGTCCTCCTTTTCCTTTAAGCGCGGGAGTGGGGACAGCAGGGCACAAAAAAAGCCCGAACCGCGTGGATTCGGGCCTTTCTGTCTAACAATGAAATGTATTAGTATTTAACCGCAACCGAAATGTCAACCAAGTGCTGGTTGTAGCGCGCCGAAGCGACGTTCGAGCAGTTTTCGAGGAAGCGGTAGTTCGCGCCGAGCGTGAGGAACTTATTGGGCTTGTAGGAAACGCCTACGCGGCCAACGTATTCGTCGTCGTTGCGGTTGATTGCGATGTAGTCGCTGTTGATGTAGGCAAAGCTTGTCGTGAATGTTACGAACTGGTTGAGCAGGTAGTTCGCGCCGACTTCGCATGTGCTGTCAACCGAGCTTTGGCGTTCCGCGCCGTTTGCAAAGTCTCTGCGACCCGTGAGGAAGAGACCGACCTTTTCGGTGAGTTCATAGGAGGCCGTCATCGAGCACGAGAACGTGGTGTCGTCGCCTGCAAGAATACCGCTTGTCTGGTTGCGGTAGGAAACGCCGGCGTACGCCGAAATGTTGAGCTTCGGGAGAATGTCGCCGCGAACCGTGATGCCGCCGAAGTGGTCTTCGCGGTTGTTGCCGTAGAGAATTTTGTTCATCGCCGAGCCGCCTTCAAACGTGGTGTAGCGGTATTGGTACGAGAGACCGAGGGCAATCTTGGGGGTTATTCTGTAAAGGACACTGAGCGGAACGCTGTATACGTCGTAGTCGGAATAGATGTTGCTCCACCTGCCGAGGTATTCTTTCTGTTGCCAGTTGCCGCCGAGTTCGCCAAAGAGCTTTTCGGAGAAGTCGTACGATCCGAGCAGACCCGCTTTCCAGTCGTTGGAGCGGACAAGTTCGCCAGCCGCCGCCGCCGCGAGTGTTTGCGACGTATTCTGGTAGGTCTGGTCGAACGAGAAGTTGGCTTTGAGCGAGAATACCGCTTCCGTGTAGGAGGCGTTCGCCGCTACGTGTGCGAGGTTCGCGTTAAATTCTTTCTTGTCGGCATAGCGGATAATGTCTTCGAAGAACTTGATGTTCGCCTTGAACTTGCTGTTGCGGCCATAGTCCGCTTCCGCGCCGAGGCGGATTGTCGCCGAATAGTCGT
>JAJXPD010000139.1 GCA_021641325.1 Opitutales bacterium | reverse complement strand
GTATTGGCGTCCTTCCTGCTGATACACATGCTCGGAAACTTGCAGACGCTCGAAGGGGGTCCGCACGCAATCAACGCGTACGCGAACTTCCTCCAAACGCTGCCGTGGGAAATCCTCTGGGGTTTCAGGCTCTGTTTGGGCGTGTGCTTCGTACTGCACCTGTTGACGGCGTATTTGCTCGTCCTCGAAAACTCGAAGTCGCGTCCGCAACGCTACTCGGTTAAGAAGAGCCTCGCCTCCACCCTCGCCGCGAGAACCATGATTTTTTCTGGTACGATTATCGCGCTTTTCGCGGTTATCCACATCATGCACTACACGGTGCTCAACCTCGACCCCTCGTTCAAGCTGCTCGAATGGAAGGCGACTTCCGGCATGTACGAAGGCAAGGTTATACACGACGTCTACGCAATGCTCATTCTCGGATTCTCCAATCCGTGGGTTTCGATTGCGTACATTTTCGCGATGGTCGTAATCGGCTTCCACCTTTCGCACGGCGTAAGCAGCATGTTCCAGAGCATCGGCTTCCGCAACGAAAAATGGCGCTACCGCCTCAACGCAATCGCGGTTCTCTACTGCGCGGTTATCGCTCTCGGCTTCTCGATTAACCCCCTCGCGGTTCTCGTATCGAAGTATTCCGACTGCCAGATTCTGCCCGTAAAGCAGGTCGAAAAACAGTTCGGACAGCTCAAAGACACGAAGGGCGAAATCTTCATCAACTACGACTTCCTCAAAGAAGGCTGCAAACCCTGCGCCAAGAAATAATAAACGAAGGGAACTAAAATGAGTTTGGATTCTAAAATTCCTGAGGGCCCCATTTCCGAAAAGTGGTCGAACTTTAAATTTCACGCAAAACTGGTAAACCCGTCGAACCGCAGAAAGTACCGCGTAATCGTGGTAGGCAGCGGTCTTGCGGGCGCGAGCGCGGCGGCGAGCCTTGCGGAACAGGGCTATAACGTCGATTGCTTCTGCTATCAGGACAGCCCCAGACGCGCCCACTCCATCGCGGCGCAGGGCGGCATCAACGCGGCTAAAAACTACCAGAACGACGGCGACAGCATCTACCGCCTCTTCTACGACACCGTTAAAGGCGGCGACTTCCGCTCGCGCGAAGCCAACGTCTACCGTCTCGCGGAAGTCAGCGTAAACATCATCGACCAGTGCGTTGCGCAGGGCGTTCCGTTCGCCCGCGAATACGGCGGCCTTTTGGCGAACCGCTCGTTCGGCGGCGCGCAGGTCAGCCGCACGTTCTACGCCCGCGGACAGACGGGGCAGCAGCTCCTCCTCGGCGCGTACTCGGCTCTCGAAAGACAGATTGCCCTCGGCAAGGTCAAGATGTACACCCGCCGCGAAATGCTCGACCTCGTAAAGGTTGACGGCTCGGCAAAGGGCATCATCGTCCGCAACCTCGTAAACGGCGACATCGAAAGATACTCCGCCGACGCGGTTCTGCTCTGCACGGGCGGCTACGGCAACGTATTCTACCTCTCCACAAACGCCCAGGGTTGCAGCGTCACGGCGGCTTTCCGCTGCTACAAGCGCGGCGCGGGCTTCGCAAACCCCTGCTTCACGCAAATCCACCCCACCTGCATTCCGCAACACGGCGACCAGCAGAGCAAGCTCACGCTCATGAGCGAATCGCTCCGCAACGACGGCCGCGTGTGGGTTCCCAAGAAGAAGGAAGACTGCACAAAGAAGCCTTCGGAAATCGCCGAAGAAGACCGCGACTACTATCTGGAAAGAAAGTATCCCTCGTTCGGCAACCTCGCGCCCCGCGACATCTCCTCGCGCGCGGCAAAGGAAGCCTGCGACGACGGACGCGGCGTAGGGCCGGCAGTCAACGGCGAAAGACGCGGCGTTTACCTCGACTTTGCCGACGCAATCAAGCGCGACGGCCTTAAAACGGTCAAGGAAAAGTACGGCAACCTCTTCGACATGTACGAACGCATCACGGGCGAAAACGCGTACGAAACACCCATGCGCATATACCCCGCTTCGCACTACACAATGGGCGGTCTTTGGGTTGACTACACCCTCGAAAGCACGATTCCCGGGCTCTTCGTTCTCGGCGAAGCCAACTTCTCCGACCACGGCGCAAACCGCCTCGGCGCGTCCGCGCTCATGCAGGGTCTGGCGGACGGCTATTTCGTGATTCCCTACACGCTCCCGAATTATCTGGCACGCGTCGGCGCACAGAAAATCTCGACCGACCGTCCCGAATTCGACGAAGCCGAAAAGAACGTTCGCGACCAAATCAAGAAACTGATGAGCATCAAGGGCACGCAAAGCCCGCGCCACTTCCACATGAAACTCGGAAAAATCATGTGGGAATACTGCGGCATGGCGCGTTCCGAAGAAAGCCTCAAAAAGGCTCTCGAACTCATTCCGCAGGTTCGCGAAGAATTCTGGAAGGATTTGAAAATCGTAGGCGAAGAAAACACGCTCAACAACGAGCTTGAACGCGCGGGACGCGTTGCCGACTTCCTCGAATTTGCGGAAGTAATGGTTCGCGACGCCCTCGAAAGACGCGAAAGCTGCGGCGCACACTTCCGCGTGGAACACCAGACGGAAGACGGCGAAGCAAAGCGCAACGACGCCGAATACTCGTACGCCGCGGTGTGGATGTACGACGGCGAAGGCAAGCCGCCGCGCCTCGAAAAAGAACCCATCACGCACGACGAAGTAAAGCCCGTCGTCCGTTCCTACAAATAATCTAAAATTTCGGAATACAAATGAAAGTACATCTTAAAATTTGGAGACAAAAGAGCGAAAACGCCAAGGGACGTTTCGAAACCTACACAGTCGACAACGTAAGCGAAGACAGCTCCTTCCTCGAAATGTTCGACATTCTCAACGAACAGCTCGTAGCGCAGGACAAAGAACCGATTGTGTTCGACCACGACTGCCGCGAAGGCATCTGCGGCATGTGCTCGATGGTCATCAACGGCATTCCCCACGGCCCAGAACGCGAAACGACCGTGTGCCAGCTCCACATGCGCAAGTTCAAAGACGGCGACACAATCGTCGTCGAACCGTGGCGCGCGGGTCCGTTCCCGATTAAGAAAGACTTGGTTGTCTCGCGCGAAGCTCTCGACCAAATCCAGCAGGCGGGCGGCTATATCTCGATTCGCACGGGCGCGCCGCAGGACGCAAACGCGGTGCTTATCCCCAAGGATACGCTCGAAAAGGCGATGGACGCCGCCGCCTGCATCGGTTGCGGCGCGTGCGTTGCGGCTTGCCCGAACGCTTCGGCAATGCTCTTCACGGCGGCTAAGGTCTCGCACCTCAACTACCTGCCGCAGGGCGCGCCCGAAAAGGACAGGCGCACAATCGCAATGGTCGAGAAGATGGACGAACTCGGCTTCGGCAACTGCTCGAACTACGGCGAATGCCAGGCGGTTTGCCCGAAGGGCATCACGCTCGACTTCATCGCGAAGATGAACCGCGACTACGCAATCGCCAAGGCGAAACAGCTCGCAGCGCAGAGCGAATAGTCGGGATTTCGAAAAGGCTGCAAAAAAGCCCGCCGTCTTGCGACGGCGGTTTTTTTGCGCCCCTGCGCGGCGCATCCGTCGCATATAACACCGACAATCGAAATTGCCAACTAGCCCCCGCGCATAATCGGCGACAGAATTTGGCGGCAAAATATTTCCCGCCGCCCGCAAGGATAGCGATTCTGCGAAGAGGAAACGCAGTCCGCCCAACCCCTCGCGCAGTCGGAAAACAGAGGCAGCGCGGGCTTTGTGTTCACGGAAATGCGACGCGGCGGGTTGCGGAAATATTGTAGTGCCGCCCCCGCCTCTACCCTGCCCGCTGTCTGAATACAAAAAAGAGAACCGCGAACGGTTCTCTTTTCGCTGTCCGCGCGGATTTCTCCGCGTCGGAAAATTTGCCTGCCGGCTCGAATTACATCATGCCGCCCATGCCGCCCATCGAGGGGTCGCCTGCGGGCATTGCGGGCTTTTCTTCGGGCTTGTCGGCAATCATGCATTCCGTTGTGAGCAAGAGCCCCGCAACGGAAGCCGCGTTTTGGAGCGCGGAACGCGTTACCTTGGTCGGGTCAACGACGCCGGCCTTGAAGAGGTCTTCAAACTTGCCGGTCGCGACATTGTAGCCCCACGAGCCTTTACCGTTGAGAACTTCCTTTACAACCAACGCGCCTTCTTCGCCCGCGTTTGCGCAAAGCTGGCGGAGGGGCGCTTCGATTGCGCGGCGTACGATTTGCGCGCCGACGAGTTCGTCGCCTTCGAGTTGGAGGGCGTCGATTGCCTTTGCCGTGCGGAGGAGCGCAACCGAGCCGCCCGCGCTGATGCCTTCTTCGACTGCCGCGCGTGTCGCGTGGAGGGCGTCGTCAACGCGGGCTTTCTTTTCCTTCATTTCGGGTTCGGTAGCCGCGCCGATGTTGATGACCGCTACGCCGCCCGCGAGCTTTGCGAGACGTTCCTGCAATTTTTCGCGGTCGTAGTCGGAAGTCGTTTCCTCAATCGCCTTGCGGAGCTGCTTTACGCGGCCCTGAATGTCGGCGGATTTGCCCGCGCCTTCGACGATTGTCGTGTTTTCCTTCGAAACCGTGATGCGTTTCGCCTTGCCGAGGTCGGCGAGTTGGAGGTTTTCGAGCTTGAGTCCGAGGTCCTCGGTGATGCAGCGCGCATTCGTGAGAATCGCGATGTCTTCGAGCATTGCCTTGCGGCGGTCGCCGAAGCCGGGGGCTTTGACCGCGCAGACGTTGAGCATGCCGCGGAGCTTGTTGACGACCAAAGCCGCGAGAGCTTCGCCTTCAACGTCCTCTGCGATAATCATCAGCGGCTTGCCGGTCTTTGCGACAGCCTGCAAAATCGGGAGGAGTTCCGCGAGGTTGGAAATCTTCTTTTCGTGCACGAGGATATACGCGTTTTCGAGCACGCATTCCATCGAGTCGGTATTCGTTACGAAGTACGGCGAGAGGTAGCCCTTGTCGAACTGCATGCCTTCGACTACGTCGAGGGTCGTGTCAATCGACTTCGCTTCTTCGACGGTGATTGTGCCGTCTTTGCCGACCTTGTCCATGGCTTCGGCGATGATGTTGCCGATTTCCGTGTCCCAGTTGGCCGAAACCGTCGCGACTTGGCGGATTTCGTTGCTGTCCTTAACGGGCTTGGAGTTCTTGGCCAATTCCTTGACGGCTGCTTCGACAGCCTTGTCGATACCGCGCTTTACGAAAATCGGGTTCGAGCCTGCCGCGACATTGCGGAGACCTTCGCGGTAGATGGCTTCGCCGAGAACGGTAGCGGTTGTCGTGCCGTCGCCCGCATTGTCGGAAGTCTTGTTGGCGACTTCCTTGATTACCTGCGCGCCCATGTTTTCGAAAACGTCTTCGAGTTCGATTTCCTTGGCGACCGTTACGCCGTCCTTGGTGATGAGGGGCGAGCCGTATTTCTTGTCGATTACGACGTTTCTGCCTTTCGGGCCGAGAGTCGCCTTAACCGCCTTTGCGAGCGTCGTTACGCCTTTGAGGACTTTCTTGCGTGCCGCTTCGTCGAAAATGATTTGTTTAGCCATGATAAATTTTCCTTATTTTAGATGTTATTTGAGAATGGCAACGATGTCGTCTTCGCGGAGGAGGACGAATTTTTCGTCGCCGACAGCAACTTCCGTGCCGCCGTACTTGGAGATGAGAACGTTGTCGCCTACCTTTACTTCAAAGGGAATGCGCTTGCCGTCGCGGTCGAGCTTGCCGCTGCCGATGGCGACAACCGTCGCTTCCTGCGATTTTTCCTTTGCGGCGTCGGGAATGATGATTCCGCCCTTGATTTGTTCTTTTTCCACGGCCTGCTTTACGAGCACTCTGTCGCCGAGGGGTTGGATTTTTGTTTTAGCCATATTGTTTGTTTATTTGTTG
>JAJXPD010000307.1 GCA_021641325.1 Opitutales bacterium | reverse complement strand
AGCTTCATCTCCACGGGCGGCGGAGCGTCCCTCGAATTCCTCGAAGGCAAGGAACTCCCCGGCGTCGCGGTTCTCGACAAAAAATGCTAACTTCAAAATAAAAAAGGATATAAAAATGGCACGCAGATATTTCATCGCGGGTAATTGGAAAATGAACAACACGGCGGCGAAAGCCGTCGAACTCATCGACGGAATCAAGGCGAAAATCGGCGGCGAAACTTCGGTTGACGTCGCGGTTTGCCCCACATTCACGGCTCTCGACGCGGCAAGCAAAGCCCTCAAAGGCTCGACCGTAAAGCTCGGCGCGCAGAACATGTACTTCGAAGCAAAGGGCGCGTTCACGGGCGAAATCGCCGCCGACATGCTCAAAGAATTCGACTGCACATACGTCATTCTCGGCCACAGCGAACGCCGCCAGTACTTCAAGGAAGACGACGCCCTCATCAACCGGAAAGTCAAGGCTGTCTTGGCTAACGGCATGAAGCCCATTCTCTGCGTAGGCGAAAAACTCGAAGACCGCGAAGCCAACAAGACAATCGACGTCGTTTCGACGCAGACCGTCGGCGGGCTCGAAGGCCTCTCGAAGGAAGACGCCGAAAAGGTTGTCGTTGCCTACGAACCCGTTTGGGCTATCGGCACGGGCAAAACGGCGACTCCCGCAATGGCGCAGGAAGTCCACGCCGAAATCCGAAAGATTCTCGCAAAGCTCTTCGGCGAAGAAGTTTCGCAGAAAATCCAGATTCTCTACGGCGGCTCGATGAAGCCCGAAAACGCCGACGCCCTCTTGGCTGAAAAAGACATCGACGGCGGCCTTATCGGCGGCGCGGCTCTCAAAGCCGACTCTTTCGCGGCTCTCGTCGAAAGCGCGAAAAAGGCGGCGCAAGCGTAGTCCGACGCATTCGAAAAACGCTTCAAAAACCGTTCCCAATTCGGGAGCGGTTTTTGGTTTCGGCAAAGTCGTGCGCAGGGCGGAACAGACGGCGTAAAAAACCCGAAACGAAACGCCCTATTTTTTCGTTTTTGTCTTGCAATGGCGGGGGAAATTTGAGGG
>JAJXPD010000138.1 GCA_021641325.1 Opitutales bacterium | reverse complement strand
GCATACGTTCTGCTTGACGCGTCGCGGACTTCGCCGTAGCCGACGATTCCCTGATTGGTGTAGAGTTTAATCAGCGTGCAGCGTTTCGGAGCGCCGTCGATGTCGGCGAAACGCATGTCGGTGATTTTAAGTGTCGAAGGGTCGATTTTCATATTCGTTCCTTATTTGTGTCAAAATTTACGGTTTAGAAATAGCCGCCTTTCTTGGTAATCGAGTCGATTGATTCGCCCGCGTTTACCCATGAGAAAATCTTTTTCTCGTTCTCGCGGATTTCCTCGGCGCGTACGAGAACGTCCCAAGCGATTTCGCGGGGAACGCAAAGCACGCCGTCGATGTCGCCCATGATGATGTCTCCGGGCTTGATTGTGACCTTGCCGATTTTAATCGGAATCTGGTAGTGCGTGATGAGACAGCGGCCGAGACTTCCGTTGGAAATGCGGTAGCGGTAGAATACGGGGAAGTCCTTTTCGAGGATTTGGTGCGTGTCGCGGATACCGCCGTCGATGCAGGCGGCGCGGACTTTCTTGCCGGCGGCGGTCGCGGTCATGACGCCGCCCCAGAGAGTCGCCTCTTCGTCGAGGCTCGTGTCCCAGACGACGAACGCGTCTTCGTGCATGGCGTCGAGCATTTCGGTGCGGAATGTCATTTCGCCGGTGATTTTAACGTTCGGCGCGCTCTTGACGGTGAACGCCAAGCCCGCGACGGTGCGTTCGGGGCGCAGGGGAATGATGTTGTGCGGCAGAGCCTGATCGAGCAGGCAGAACTCGCGCATGACGTCGTTGATTGCGCCCGTGTAGAGGGCTTCGTAGCGGGCGAGAACCTCCTTGACGGGAACGGGGAACTCTTTCTTGCAGATTCCCTCGCGCGTGCGAATGAGGTTTTCGAGCTTCATCATTTTCGCTTCCTTTTGAAGCATGTTTTCTTCTTGATTGTCGGACATAATTTTTGTCTTTCAGTTATTGGTTTTTAATTGAAATTATTTGAGAATGGGAATCAACCGGGGAGGCGCAGTCCGCCGTCGATTACGATGTTCGTTCCCGTGATGTACCTGCCCGCATTCGAGCACAGCAGCACCGCAGCTCCCGCGGCGTCGGCGGGTTCGGCGTAGGTGTGCGACGGAATGCAGTCGGTAACGCGCTTTGCGTAGACGGGGTTCGAAAGGGCTTCGTCGTTTCGGTCGGTCGCAAAAACTCCGGGGGCGATGTTGTTTACGGTGATACCCTCGCAGGCGACCTGTCTTGCGATGTTGCGCACGAGGTTTTCCTGCGCCGACTTGCTCGCCGCGTAGACCGCCATTTCGGGGTGCGGGCGGAACTCCTGAACGCTCCCGATTGTTACGATTCGTCCCCATTTTTGCGCCTTCATCACGGGGAAGAAAAGCTGGGCGAGCATGAGCGTTGAATGGAAGTTCACCTGCATTTGGAGCAGCGACTCTTCGAGCGGAATTTTATCCCACGGAGTTCTGAACTGCACGGAGGCGTTGGCGATGAAAATGTCGGGAAGTTCGGATTTCGCCGAAATTTGGTCGGCAATTTTGCGCGGCGCGTCGGGGTCGCCCAAGTCGCCGACGACCGAGAAACTTGCGGGGCTGAGTTTGCGTACCGATTCGAGCGCGGATTCGAGTTTCGCGCTTTCCTTCACGCCGTGAACAATCACCTGCGCCCCATATTCCGCCAAGCCCAATGCGATTGCCCTGCCGATTCCGCGCGCGGAACCCGTGATGAACGCCCTGTGCTCCGAAAGGTCGAAGCGTTCGCGAAGTTTGATGTCGTCTGAATATTCCATATTGTCTTATTTGTTAAATTTCCTCGTAGTCGCGTTTGAAGAAGAGATTGCGGCCGAGCAGGATTATCACGCCGCCCGCCAGATAGAACGCCGCAAGCGACGCTATGCCGTAGTTCATTCCGAAATTGTCGCGAATCCAGCCAAGAACCATCGGCGCGGAAGAGCCGATAATGAACGCAAAACAGAGCATAAGCCCCGAAGCCGACGCGCGGTAGCGCGGCGCAACGACGTCGAAAAGGGACGCGAACAAGTTGGAGTCGTACACGCCCCTGAACAGCCCGAACGCCAGCATGCCGAGGCAGCAGAGGGTCTCCGAGGACGTGTTCGCCATGAAATAGATGAACGGCGCGCCGCAGAGAAGCCCGATAATATTCGCCTCGAAGCGCACGGTTTTGCGTTTCGCCGCAAGCTTGTCGGTAATGCGCCCGCCGAGCATCACGCCGAAGAACGCGCCCGCATAGTGCCAAACCACGGCGTTTGTGGCGGCAACCGCCGCGTCCATGTGGAAGTGCTCTTGGAGGAATGTGGGCATCCAAGTTTTGAAGCCGCAGTCGACGTAAATCATCATGCCGAAGCCGAGCGCAAGCGACATCGCCGCGGGCTTGCGGAACATTACCATGAACGCGTCCTTAAACGACGCCTTTTTGATTTCGCCCTCGGTGTGCGTGTGGGTAATCGGCTTGGTGTCGCGCATGAGGAATATTAGCATGAACGCCCAGACAATGCCGATTCCCCCGAAAAGTATAAACGGAATGCGCCAGCCGTCGAGCGAGCCGACCGACGGAATGTCGGCGAACATTCCCGACACGCAGCTGCAAATTACAATGCCCGCGTAGAGCGCGGTCTGGTGGATTGCCAACGCCGTCGCGCGGGTCTTTTCGTGGAGCTGCCCCAGAAGCGAGCACGCCGCGGGATAGTAGAACGCCTGCCCCGCCCCGTTGAGAAGCCCGTAGAAAACAATCATCATGCCTATGCACGAAACCCAGCCCGAAAGGAAAATGCCCGTGCAGAAAACCCCCAAGCCGACGATTACCATGTATTTTCTTTTGAGGAAGTCGCTCGCAAAGCCCGAAAGCGGAGCGCAAATGCCGTATGTCAGCGTGAAAATAGTGCCTACGATCCCCATCTTGACCGAGTCGACCCCGAATGTTCCCTGAATTTGAGGCAGAATTGCGTTGTAGATTTGCCTCGTTCCCTGGTGCAGAAAAAACGCCACCCACAGTAAAAGCAGAAGAAACCATTTGTAGTAGTCTTTCGAGCTGTCGTTTGTCATATAGTGTTTGTCCCCCGTTGTTATGTTTTTTAATTAAAAGGAAAAATGCGGCGCGTTCAATAGCGTTGATTGCCAAATTTGGAAAACTGTTTACCTCGCGTAAAATCGGGCTTGCGCGGGCGGTTTCGGGCGTCAGCCTCCGACGGGGTTGTTCCATTTGGGAAGCACGATTGTCGCCGTCCGCACGTCGGCGTCTTTCAGATAGACTGGCGCGTTGAGGGCGGTGAAAAGCTTGCGAACCGCTATGCGCCCGACCATTTCGTAGTTCTGGTCTATCCCCACCCAGTCGTTCTTGCCGCATTTGCGTTCGAGGTGTATCACGGGCAAATCCTGCGGAACGGCGGTGGCGCGTTCGGAAAACCATTCGCTTGTGGAGTTCGAAATCGAGAAAATCACGTCGGGCTTGCGCTCGGAAAGCCAGTCGTAGAGAATTTGCGGGTTCTTTTCGGCTGCGGCGATGTCCAAAAACGGCGGAATCCTGTCCTCTTCGGGAAGCTCCAGCTGGGCGCGGAGAAAGCCGCCGACAAAACGGCCCTCGACAAGCTCGTCGATGTGCTCGGCAAGAATCAGCGCGGGGCGTCGGTAGCCAAGCTCTATAATTCTCTGCGTGGCGTAGTGGGCGATGAGGAATTTGTCGGCGGAAATGAAGTCGAGAATGGGATTGAAGGTTTTAAGCCCCGCGGAGACGAATTTGAAATTCTGCCAAATGGGCGCAAATTTGTCGGGCAAGATGTTGTCGTCAACATGCCCTATTATGATTCCGCCGCGGATTCCGCGCGACTCCAAAATGCGCTGGAGCTTCGTGGGGTTGAGGCGTTTGTCGTGAAGCCAAATTTCGTAGACGGCGTAGCCGAGCTCTTTTGCCTCGTCGCGTATGCCCGCAATGTATTTCGAAAAAATCGGATACTTGTGCGGCGCGTCCTGCGACTTGTTCGCGTTGATGAGGACAATCGTTTCCAGAAAGCGGTTTTCCTTCGAGCCTTTCAGCCCCGCCATGACGCTCGAAACGAGGGCGTTTCTGCGGTAGCCGAGCGTTTGCGCCGCCTTGCGGACTTTGGCTTTCGTCTTTTCGGAAATTTTTTTCGAATCGTTCAGCGCGAGCGAAACCGACCCTTTCGAAATGCCGAGTTCCTCCGCGATGTCCTGCATGCTGACGGTTTTTTTCATGATTAGCTCCGAACTTGGCGCAACTTTGCGGCTCTTGTTTTGCCGTTTGCCGCGCTTTCTGGTGTCAATTAAATTGCGGAACGCAAAAGAATCAAATTAAAAATCCCTAAAAATAGGTAAACAGTTTACCTCTTCTGTTTTTCGGGCATTGCGGGGAGTATGAACCCCACCCCGCTGACGGGAAAAAACGCGGAACGCTCCTACGCGCCCCGCGATAAAAAACCGTTAGTTTTCCGAATCTTCCCCGCCGACGCGAAGGCAAGCGCAACAATGCGGTTGCGGATTCGGCAAACGCCTATTTTCCGCCCTGCCGCTCGACTTCCTCGGCAATTTTCAGCTGTTCGGGCGTGCGCGGAGAAGTCGTTACAATGTAGACGCCCGCGAAGACGAGGAACGACGCAAACAGCTTGCTCCACGAAAACGCGTCCTGCCCCGCGAAAACCGCTATCGCCGACGACACCACTGGCTGCACGTAAATGTACATCGCAACCGTCGCGGGGCGAATGCGCTTGATGCCCATGTTTTGGAAAAGATAGGCAAGGAAGGTCGCCCCGCCTACGACGTACGCCAAGCCCGCGATTTCGCAGACGCCCAGCGTCGCCTTAATCGAATCCTCCGACGCAAACGCCTTCGGCATGAGCGGCACGAACATGAGCGTCGAAAAAAGGAACATCCACTTCATGATTGTAATAGGCGAATATTTGAGCGTCAGCGGCTTTGCCGTTACAAAATAAATCGCCGCGCACACCGTCGCCAGAAACACGAGTCCGTCGCCGGACGCCGAACCCGAACCCAGTCCGCCGCCGGACGCCGAAAGCAAAAGCCAAACCGCGCCCGCCGCGCCCACTCCCGCGCCGAAGAGCTTGCGCTTTGTGATGGGGTCGCCGACGAGAATCGCGGCAACCGCCATCGCCGAAAACGGGGTCGCCGTGAGGATTACCGAAGCGTCCACGGGAGACGTCATTCCGAGCGCGAAAATGAACACGCCCTGATTGAAGACAATTCCCATGAGCGCGAAGAAGAAAAACCACAGCAAGTCTTTCGGCTCGACTTTTCTGTCTTTTATAAACAGCGACGCCGTCCAAAACAGAACGGTCGCGCCGATGAATCTGCAAGTGGTTACAAACAGCGGCGACATAAAGCCGTGCATGAGGTATTTCGATATCGGAATGAACACCCCGAACGTCAGGTTTGTAGTCAGCACGCAGATGTGCCCTTTTGCTCTCTCGGAAATTGCCATGTTTGGAAATAAAAAATCGACGCACCGATTCCGATACGTCGGACACAAGCCAACGCCCTGTTCGGACGTTTCGCAAGACTATTTTTTCGGAAATCCCGCAAGGCGGCTTGCGTTTTTTGCCCGCGCCGCGCGGCGTCAGAGCGAGGCAAGCAAGCCCCCGCACGCCGCGGACACGTCGCGCCAAGTTTCCTCGAAATCTCCCGAATACCACGGGTCGGCGACTTCCGCATGCGGTTTGCCGGCGTATTCCATGAGCATTTTGATTTTCCCTTTCGGGTCGCTTCCGACAATGCGCATGATGTTGCGCATGTTCGAATTGTCCATGACGAGAATGAGGTCGAACCTGTCGTAGTCTGCGCGGGAGATTTTCCGCGCGGTTTTGCCCTTGCACGAAATCCCGTGTTTTGCAAGAAGCTCGCGCGCGGGCGGATAGACGGGGTTTCCAAGCTCCTCCGAG
>JAJXPD010000137.1 GCA_021641325.1 Opitutales bacterium | reverse complement strand
AAAGAATAGGAGGGCGTGTTTTCGGGAGTTTTAGGTATTCGGCCTGAAAGTCCTTTTACAGTTTAACTTTTTTCTGCGCAAATTTTTCGAAGCATCTGCCGCCGGACGGTCGGGCGAATTTGACGATTTCAGGATTTTCAAATTCGGTCAATCGGGCGGAGAGAACCGGAAAGTTTGCGCGAAATTTGTTAAAAAAATAAAATAATCGAAAAATTTTATTGACAGTACTTTTTAGATGCCCACTATGTGGCGTCTTTACTTTTCTAACAAACAAATAACAACTAACGCAGGTTATCAAAGGTGTTTTGTTTGGGAGATTGGTGCAAATTCACCACGGTGGGGAGTTTGCGCGGTTTCCGCAAGTGAAATTCCGCCTGCCTCTTAGCTATGAGCGAAATACTAATCGGAAAAAAACTGGGCATGACCCAGATTTTCGACGAGGACAACAGCCTTGTTGCCGTCACGGTCGTTGAGGCTGGCCCGTGCCCCGTCACACAAGTAAAAACTGCTCAGAGCGACGGTTATGACGCCGTGCAAATCGGCTTCGGTGCGCAGAAAGAACAGCGCATGACCCAACCGGAACTCGGGCACTTGAAAAAAGCGGGCGTAGCTCCCGTATCGGAACTTGTCGAGTTCCGCGTAGATAATCCCGCAGACTACAAAGCGGGCGACGTTTTGACGGTCGCCAAGTTTGCGAAAGGCCAGATGGTCGACATCATCGGCACGACAAAGGGTCGCGGTTTCCAGGGCGTAATGAAACGCTACAATTTCGACGGCCAGCCCGAAACGCACGGTCATATGATGCACCGCCGTCCCGGTTCCGTCGGTTGCCGCCAGACTCCCGGCCATGTTTACAAGGGCAGAAAGATGCCCGGTCATATGGGACAGGTTCGCTGCACGACGCAGAACCACCCCATCGTAAAAATCTTGGAAGACAAAAACATTCTTTTGATTAAGGGAAGTCTTCCGGGCGCGAAAGGCGACCTCGTTATCGTCCGTCCCGCCAAGAAAGCCAAGAAAGCATAAGGAGCCGCACAAATGAAACTTAAAGTTTATACAAAAGACGGTTCGAGCTTCACGGAGCAGGAATTTGAAAACATTCCCCAGTTCGAGGGAGACAAAGGCTTGTTCGCGCTCAAAGAAACAATCGTTGCGTATCAGGCGAACGCCCGTCAAGGCAACGCTTCCACACTCGACTACGGACACGTTAGCGGCACATGCCGCAAGCCTTTCAAGCAGAAGGGCGGCGGTCGCTCGCGTCATGGTACGATGAAGAGCCCGATTCACCGCGGCGGCGCGGTAGTCTTCGGTCCCCAGCCCCGCGACTGGTCGAAGAAAATCAACCGCAAGGCGAAGGCGTTGGCTTTCAGCCGCGCGCTTTTCGACAAGTGCTCCGACAACGGCATCTGCGTAATCGAAGAATTCGCAGCTCCCGAAAGAAAGACGAAGGCGGTTGCGAAGGTTCTTTCGAACATCAAGCCCGACGGCAAAGTTCTCTTGGTTGACGACGTTTTCGGCGACGATTTCATTCTCGCAAGCCGCAACATCGCCCGCGCGAACTTCTGCGAAAGCGCGACACTCAATGCGCTCGACTTGGTTCAGTTTGACACTGTAATCGTATCGCGCAAGGGTCTGGACACGGTTCTCGCCCGCATCAACAAGGACGAAAGGTAATACCATGGTACAGGCAGACAAAATCATTAAAGGTTTCCGCGTTACGGAAAAGGCCGCCAATTTGCAGGTAGCCAACCAGTACACCTTCACGGTTGCGGAAGACGCAAACGCCGTGGCAATCGGCCGCGCGGTCGAAAAGCTTTTCAAGGTAAAGGTTGTACGCGTCAACGTAATGAACGCCAAGGGCAAGGTTAAGGTCTCGCGCATGAGCCGCAACAATCCCGGCGTCAAGGGCAAAATGAAAAAGGCAATCGTAACGCTCAAACAGGGCGACACGATTCAAATTGCGTAAGTCAGGAGAAGCATAAAATGGCTATTATAAAAAGAAGACCTTTGACACCCGCGCAGAGATTCTTGGAACTCGGCCGCAATGAGGTCGACAACAAGCGTCCCGAACGTTCGTTGACCGAAAGCAACCACCGTTCGAGAGGCCGCAACTGCTACGGCCGCATCACGTCGCGTCGCCGCGGCGGCGGACACAAGAAGTTGTACCGCATTGTAGACTTCAAGCGCGACATCGTGGACGTACCCGCCACTGTAATGGCGATTGAGTACGACCCGTACCGCACGGCGTACATCGCCCTCGTTCAATACCAGAACGAAGAGAAGACGAAGCGCTACATCATCGCTCCCGACGGTCTGAAAAAAGGCGACACGGTTATGACGCTTTCGAAGCGTCCCGACGAATTCCCCGTCGGCGCGTGCATGCCCCTCAAATTCATTCCTCCGGCGCAAAAGATTTTCTGCGTTGAAATGCAGCCCGGCAAGGGCGCGCAAATCGCGCGCGGCGCAGGCGCAGGCGCGCAGCTGGTTGCCGTCGAAGGCGACATGGCTACGGTCAAGATGCCCAGCGGCGAAATCCGCTTGATTAACGCCGAATGCCGCGCGGTAATCGGCGTGGTCGGAAATCTCGAACACCAGAACCAGAGCTTGGGCAAGGCCGGCCGCGTTCGCTGGATGGGCAAACGCCCGAGAGTCCGCGGCGTGGTAATGAACCCGGTAGACCACCCGATGGGCGGTGGTGAAGGTCGTACTTCGGGCGGCGGACACCCGGTATCGCCGTGGGGCCAGCTCGCGAAGGGCTATCCGACACGCACGAAGAGCAAGCCGTCGAACTCGATGATTGTTCTCCGCCGCAACGGTAAGAAAACCAAGAAATAGTTCATAGGAGAAATCAAAAATGGCACGTTCAATTAAAAAAGGACCTTTCGTAGATCCGAGCCTCCAAGACAAAATCGACGAAGCGCAGAAAACGAACTCGCACAAGCCGATTCAAACTTGGTCGAGACGTTCGATGATTACTCCCGATTTTATCGGATTGAATTTTAACGTTCACAACGGCAAAAAGTTTGTGGCGGTCTATGTAACCGAAAACATGGTCGGCCACAAGCTCGGCGAATTCTCGCCGACCCGCACGTTCAAAGGACACAACCCGCACACCAAGAAGGCAGCTATGTAATGGTAAACTTCGGCAAAGTTCTGTTTTTGACGGCGGCGGTTGCCGCGGCGGAAATATGCTTTGCCGAATCTCCCGATTGGGTGCTGAAAGACGGTTCGCTCGGAAGAGCGGGAAGGGTAATTGAGGTGCTCGACGGTTTTGGACTGATAAAAATCGACACTGGCCTGCAAGGCAATCTCCGAAGGGGAGCGGTTTGCAGGGTGGTCGGAAAAGACGGAAGCGTCCGAAAGGTCGTGGTAGTCGAAGCCGACGGAAGGAAATCGGTGGCGATGGTCATGTCGGACATCAAGGTCGAAAAGGGAGACGCCGTATACATAACACCGGCAAACTAACACAGGAAGACAACAATGGAAGTCAAAGCTTTAACAAAGTTTGCGCGCATGTCAGACAAAAAGGTGCGCGAAATATCCCGCGAGATTCAGGGTCTCAATGCCGCAGAAGCGTTGGAAATCTTGAAACTCGTTCCCCGCAAGAGCGCGAAGCTTGTCGCCAAGACGCTCGCAAGCGCAATCGCAAACGCCGAAAACAACAACGGTCTTTCGGCTGCGAATCTCACAATCAAGAGCGCAATCGTAAACCAGGGCATAGCGTTCAAACGCTTCCGTCCCGTGGCTCGCGGCAGCGCGCACCCGATTCGCAAGAGAACTTCACATATCTCGATCGTCCTTTCAGACGAGAACACTAAATAGAGGCAGATAAAATGGGTCAGAAAGTAAATCCTAAGGGTTTCCGTCTCGCTGTCCGCCGCGACTGGGAGTCGCGTTGGTTCGCGAATAAGGGCGATTATGCGGCGGCCGTCAACGAAGACTATCGCATACGCGAATTTCTCCGCGAAAAGCTCAAAGGCGCGTCGGTTCCCCGCATATTCATCGAACGCGCAGGTCAGCGTATCCGCGTGAAAATCTACACGGCGCGTCCCGGTGTTGTAATCGGACAGAAGGGCGCGTCGCTCGAAGCGTTGAAGGCGGAACTCTCGAAGTTTCTCGGCAAGGACGTTATCTTGGACATTCAGGAAATCAAAAAGCCCGATTTGGTCGCATACTTGGTGGCGGAAAGCGTCGCGCTCCAGTTGGAACGCCGCATTTCGTTCCGCCGCGCAATCAAGAAGGCAATCACAACCTCGATGAGCATGGGTGCCGACGGCATCAAGATTCAGTGCTCCGGACGTCTCGGCGGCGCGGAAATCGCCCGTACGGAATGGCAGAGAAAGGGTCGCATTCCGCTGCACACGCTGCGCGAAAATATCGACTACGGCTTTACGGAAGCGCACACCGTTTACGGCAAAATCGGCGTCAAGTGCTGGTTGTGCCTTAAAAACGAGGACAATATCTAATTTGAGGGAGACGCAACAACATGGCAAACATTCTTCCAGCAAAAACTAAGTACCGCAAAGTCCAAAAGGGTCGCAACCGCGGCATGGCGAAGGGCGGCGACAGCATCGACTTCGGCGATTACGCAATTCAGGCTCTCGAACGCGGCAAATGCTCGGCGTCGCAGCTTGAAGCGGCTCGTGTTGCAATCAACAGGCACTTCAAACGTCGCGGCAAGGTGTGGATGAGAGTATTCCCGCAGAAGAGCGTGACGAAGAAGCCCGCCGAAACCCGCATGGGTAAAGGTAAGGGCGGTGTCGAATTCTGGTGCGCAATCATCAAGCCCGGCACGATTCTCTTCGAAGTATCCGGCGTACCCGCCAGCATGGCCCGCGAAGCGATGAGACTTGCGGACGGAAAGCTTCCGTTCAAATGCAGATTCGTCGTCCGCGAAGGCGTCGAAATTCTATAATCAGGAGACTTGACAGATATGAAGACAAAGGAAATCAGAGAACTTTCGGCAGAAGAGCTTTCGAAGAAACTCCGCGACATGCGCGAGGAACTCTTGAATCTCAACGTTCGCAAGGGAACAGGTCAAGTTGAAAATCCGGCTCGAATCAGAGAGCTGCGCCGCGATATCGCTCGCTGCGAAACAATCAAGACTCAGAAGAAGTAAAGGACTGTAATATGTCGGAAAATACAAGAAAGGCACGCAGAAGTCTTGTGGGCGTAGTAACCTCCCGCTCCGGAGACAAAAGCATAAAGCTCACCTATTTCTACAAAGTACCGCACTCGCTCTACGGGAAGGAAATCCGCCGCAAGACGGTTATCCACGTCCACGACGAGAAGAACGAATGCGCCCTTGGCGACAAGGTCGAGGTAACGGAAACGCGTCCCATCAGCAAGCTGAAAAGATTCCGCGTGGTTCGCATAATCGAAAAGGCTCCCGTAGCCTCGGCAGAATAAGGAGACACCACAATGATACAAATGCAGACAAGACTCGTGGTTGCCGACAACACCGGCGCCAAGGAAGTCGCGATGATTCGCCGCCTCGGACAGCACAGCCGCACGGCGAAAGTCGGCGACATAATCGTAGTCGCGGTAAAGACGTCCACTCCGGACGCCGCAGTCAAGAAGGGCACGGTTGCAAAGGCCGTCGTCGTCAGGACGAAAGCCCCGATTCGCCGCGCGGACGGTTCGTATCTCCGCTTCGACACAAACGCTTGCGTAATTCTCGACGGCAGCGGCAATCCGAAAGGTACGCGTATCTTCGGGCCCGTCGCCCGCGAACTCCGCGCAAAGAACTACATGAAAATCATATCCCTCGCACCGGAGGTATTGTAATATGGCAAAAAGTTTTGTAAAGAAGGGCGACGAAGTAGTAGTAATCGCGGGTTCTTCGAAGGGCAAGCGCGGCAAGATTTTGCTGGTTGACCCGAAGAAGGAGCGCGTAGTAGTCGAAGGCGCGAATCTTCGCAAGCACCACGAACGCAGGAGCGAAAAGAATCCGGAAGGCGCAATCGTGG
>JAJXPD010000136.1 GCA_021641325.1 Opitutales bacterium | reverse complement strand
AGACCCGTCCTTGAAGGCGATTTTCATGGAGGAGGCGGCAAACCAGCTCGCCGTGCTTTCGGCGTCGCTCGTGGAGCTTGAAGACGACTTTTCGAACGCGAAAAAATTGGAGCGGCTCATGCGGGCGTGCCACAGCCTCAAAGGCGCGGCGCGCGTCGTGGGGCTGTCCGATTTGGTTTCGTTCATGCACGAAATGGAGAACTGCTTTTCGTCGGCGCAAAACTCCAAAATCTCCATAAATTCCGACTCGCTCGACGTGTTTCTCGACTGCGCCGACTTCGTCGGGAAACTCCGCGAAAACGGGTTCTCTCGCATAGACCGCAGCCGCTACGGCGAGCTGCTTTCGCAGCTGCGCGAAATCGAAAACGGGGCGACTCCCAAACGCTCGGTTTCGACCGAGCCGCGCGTCGGCGTCCCCGAAAAAAGCGGCGGCGACGCGTTCGTCAGGGTGTCCGCAAAGAGCCTGAGTTCGCTCATGGAGCTTGCCGCCGAGATTCTAATAGAAAACCGACGCGCCGAAATTTTCAGGGAGGCGGCGGCTTCGATTAAAAATTCGCAGGAGCAGATTGTCGGGCAGCTCGAACGCGCGATGAATTCGCTCGAAGGCGCAAAAGGCTCCGACGCCGCGCTTGCGCGGCTCGAACAGCTGAGGAAGTCCCTGCGCGCGCTCGCGGACGAATCCCGCGCGCAGACCGACGCGCTGGGCGAATATTCGCGCCGCAACGTCGCCCTTTCCGACAGGCTCTACGCGGAGGTTTTGGCAAGCCGAATGCGCCCGCTTTCAGACGGGCTTGTGGCGTTCCCGCGGCTCGTGCGCGACTTGGCGAAAGAGGCGGGAAAGAAAATCGTCCTCGAAATACGCGGCGGCGACGTTCCCGTAGACCGCGACGTTCTCGAAAAACTCGAAGCGCCCCTCACGCACCTCATAAGAAACGCGTGCGACCACGGCATAGAGCCTCCCGAAGTCCGCGAGGCGGCGGGCAAGCCGCGCGGCGGCAAAATAACGCTCGGTGCGTGGCATTCGGCGGGGTTCTTGATGATTAAAATAACCGACGACGGCGCTGGGCTTGACACCGCGAAAATCCGCGCAAAGATTTTGGAAAAACGCCTCGCGCCGCCCGAAATTCTCGAAAAAATGCCGCAGGACGAGCTTTTCGAATTCCTCTTCCTGCCGAATTTCAGCACAAAAGACGGCATAACCCAGCTGAGCGGGCGCGGCGTGGGCTTGGACGTAGTGCAGTCTATGCTCCGCGACGTGGGCGGCGGAATCTCGGTCTCGACGGTCGCGGGCGGCGGCTCGGCGTTCACAATGAAACTGCCCATTACGCGCTCGGTAATCAAGGCGCTGACGGTGGACATCGGCGGCGAGCCTTACGCGTTCGCGCTCGGCAGGGTGTACAGAACGGTGAAACTTTCGCCGCGCGAAATCTCGGCGGAGTCGGGGCTTAATTTCTTCCGCATGGACGGGAAGTCCGTGCGCCTGTTTTCGGGCGTCGAAACGCTCGGATTGGGGGCGGCAAGCCCGAAATTTTCGGACGAAATCTACGCGGTTGTTGTCGCCAACAAGGGTAGCCTTTTCGCGTTTGAAGTCGATTCGCTTCCGAACGAGGTCGAGCTTGTGGTGCGGCCGCTCAACCCGAGGCTCGGAAAAATTCCGTGCATTTCCGCGGCGTCGCTCGACGAAAACGGGCTGCCCGTGCTCATAATCGACGTTGACGACCTCACCGCATACGCGGCGTCGTCGAGGTCGGAGTCTGACGCGGCGGCGGAGGAGTCTGGCGGGGAGTCGAACCTCAAAAAAATCCTCGTCGTCGACGACTCCGCAACCGTGCGAGAGACCGAGCGCAAGATTCTCGCGGGCGCGGGCTACGCCGTCGACACCGCCGTAGACGGAATGGACGGCTGGAATTCTTTCAGGCTCTCCGACTACGATTTGGTCGTAAGCGACGTCGATATGCCGCGCATGGGCGGCTTCGAGCTTGTCGGGAAAATCAGGAAGACCGACTCTTCGATACCCGTCGTGATAGTCTCGTACAAAGACAGGGCGGAAGACAGGGCGCGGGGCGCGGCGGCGGGCGCAAACGCCTACCTCACAAAAAACAGCTTCCGCGACGACTCATTCCTGCGCACGGTGAAATCGCTCGTAGACGGCGCGGACGCGTCGGTTTAGAGTCTTGACAACGGGGGGCGTTTCTTAGATACATGGGTGTATCAATTTTTATCCGATTTACAAATGGCTGAATATACAGTAATATCCATGAAATGGGGCGACAAGTACGGGCCCGAATACGTCAACCGCCTGTACAACATGACAGCCCGCAACCTCACCCTGCCTTTCAAGTTCATCTGCTTCACCGACAACGGCGCGGGGCTTGACAAAAACATAGAGGTTCGCCCGCTCCCCGAAATGGATTTGCCCCCGGACCGCGAACGCGGCTGGCGCAAGCTCTCCACTTTCCGCGACGACATCGGGCTTTCGGGGCGCGTGCTCTTTCTCGACCTCGACACCGTGATAGTCGGGAACATTGACGAGTATTTCAAAATCGACGGCGAATTTTTCGTGATAGAGCACTGGCGTCCGTCCAAAAAGCACGGCGTCGGCGAAACGGGCGTATACCGCTTCGAGGCGGGCAAAAACCGCGATTTGTACGACTATTTTATGTCGCACATGTCCGAGGTTAAGGCGAACTACCGCCACGAACAGGCGTATGTGACCGACGTTCTATCGAAAGCGGGCAAGCTCAAATTCTGGCCGAAAAAGTGGATGCCGAGCTTCAAATACAACTGCATGCGCCCCTTCCCGCTCTGCTATTTTTGCGACCCGATTCTTCCGCCCGACGCCAAGATGGTCGTCTTCCACGGCAATCCCACTCCCGACCAGGCAATGGCGGGCAAGACGAAGGGCTTGAAGGGCATAATCAGGCACGTCCGCACGCCGCAGTGGCTGAAAGATAATTGGAGATAGATTTGATGAAAAAAAGAGTTCTCGTACTTGCCCCCCACAACGACGACGAAACGCTCGGAGTGGGCGCGTCGATGGCGAAACACGTGGCGCGGGGCGACGAAGTTTTCGTTTCGGTTCTCACGTCGATTGGCGACGACAATCCCGTGATGAAACCCAACAAGCCCGAAATCCGCGCCGAAACGAAAAAGGCTATGGAAATCTTGGGCGTAGACTACAAAAACGTCCTCTACCGCGACCTCCCCAACGTGCTTCTCCACGACGAGCCTATGTACAAGGTAAACAGGGTTGTGGTGGACGTCGTCAAAGAGGTTCAGCCCGACATTCTCTACATTCCGTTTATCAACGACCTCCACAAAGACCACCGCGAAATTGTCTACGCCGCGCAGGTCGCCGCCCGCACTTGCACCGAGTTCGGCAGAAACATCAAGGAGGTTCTCATGTACGAAACGCTTTCCGAAACGCACTGGAACATTGAATGCGTAGAGGGCGGTTTCCTCCCCAACGTCTTCAACGAAATTTACGACTTCCTCGAACTGAAACTCAAAGCGGTCGAGGCGTACCAGAGCCAGCTGAAATATTTTCCCGACGTGCGCAGCATAGAGGCGTTGAAGTCGCTCGCGATTGTCCGCGGGGCGATTTCGGGCATGCGGGCGGCGGAGGCGTTCATGCTTGTCCGCAGGCTCTCGTATTAAAACAGTCGGTATCCGGTTTTGGGCGGCTTCCGTTTGCGCGGTTGCCGCTCTTTTATTATAGTGCGCACGGGCGTGTCCCATGTGGGACAATCGCGCGGGGGCGTGTGCCATAATGTCTCACTCGGCGGACGGCGGGCTTTCGGTCGGCGGGAGCAGGCGGTAAATGTGAAATTGCAAGTTGCTAATTACAAAAATGGTTTCGGCGCAAAGCGCGGGACTTCCCCAAACTGGCACGGGGCGTGCTTTAAAAGAGGCATATGAGTAAAATATTAGGTATCGACTTGGGAACGACAAATTCCTGTATGGCTGTAATGGAAGGCGGCGAAAGTACCGTTATTCCTAATCGCGAAGGCGGCAGAACGACCCCTTCGGTTGTGGCATTTACAAAATCGGGCGAAAGATTGGTTGGTCAGGCGGCAAAACGTCAGGCGATAACGAATCCTACTAACACGATTTTTTCGGCAAAACGTCTTATCGGACGCAAATATTCGGAAGTGAAAGAGCTTGCGAGCAAGCTTCCGTACAAGGTCGTCGAGGGCGCGAACGGCGCGGCGGTGATTGAGTGCGAAGTGGGCGGCAAGACCGAACGCTTCTCGCCCGAACAGATTTCGGCAATGGTTCTCCAACAGTTGAAGGCGGACGCCGAATCGTATTTGGGCGAAAAAATCACGGAGGCCGTCATCACGGTTCCCGCATACTTTAACGATGCGCAACGTCAGGCTACAAAAGACGCGGGCACAATCGCGGGCTTGGAGGTCAAGAGAATCATCAACGAACCCACCGCGGCTTCGCTCGCGTACGGGCTTGACAAAAAGAACGACGAAACAATCGCGGTCTACGACTTAGGCGGCGGCACTTACGATATTTCGATTCTCGAAATCGGCGACGGCGTGTTTGAAGTCAAGGCGACCAACGGCGACACGCAGCTCGGCGGCGACAACTGGGACGCGGCAATCATGGATTGGCTCATCGACTCTTTCAAAAAGGAAAACGGCATAGACCTGCGCAACGACGCAATGGCATTGCAGCGGTTGAAGGAAGAGTCCGAAAAAGCGAAAATCGCGCTTTCGTCGGCGCAGGAGACCGACATCAACCTGCCGTTCATCACGGCGGACGCGACCGGTCCGAAACACTTGAATGTAAAGCTTACAAGGGCGAAACTCGAACAGCTTACGGACTCCCTCGTCAACAGGACAATCAAGCCGTTTGACGACTGCCTGCGCGACGCGGGTCTCTCGAAGTCGGACATCGACGAGCTTGTACTCGTCGGCGGCATGACGCGTATGCCCAAGGTTGTGGAAATTGCAGACCACCTCGCGGGCAAGGAAGCCCACAAGGGCGTCAACCCCGACGAAGTTGTTGCTCGCGGCGCGGCAATTCAGGGCGGCGTCTTGCAGGGCGACGTACGCGATGTCCTCCTTCTCGACGTAACCCCGCTTACGCTTTCAATCGAAACCGCCGGCGGCGTTTCCACCCCGATGATTGAGCGCAACACGACAATTCCGAAAAAGGCTTCGCAAGTCTTCTCGACGTACTCGGACAACCAGACGGCGGTAGACATCAGAGTCTTGCAAGGCGAACGTCCGATGGCTCGCGACAACAAGCTTATCGGCAATTTCAGGCTCGACGGCATAGCCCCCGCTCCGCGCGGTCTGCCGCAAATCGAAGTGACATTCGATATCGACGCAAACGGTATCCTCAACGTCACGGCGAAAGACAAGAGCACGGGCAAAGAGCAGAAAATCACGATTACCAACAGCAGCGGTCTGAGCAAGGAGGAGGTCGAAAATCTCCGCAAGGAAGCCGAACTCCACGCGGCGGAAGACGCAATGCGCAAGGAAACTGCGGAAGTCCGCAACGAGCTTGACAACATAATCTACCAAACCCAAAAGCAGATTTCCGAAGGCGGCGCAAACCTGCCCGTAGACGCAAAGCAGGCTCTCGAAAACGAGATTACCGCGGCAAAGCAGGTTCTCGACAAGGCTGACGCCTCGAAAGACGAACTGAAAGCGGCGGTAGACAAGCTCATGAAAGTCTTGCAGGAAAACGCGCAGCACATGCAGCAGGCCCAGCAGCCCAACGCCCAGGCGGGCGCGCAGCAGGCTCAGGGCGGCGCGGCACAGCAGGGCGGCAAAGACGGCCCCGTCGACGCGGACTTCGAAGTAGTTGACGACGACAAACCGAAAAAGGAATAAAGTTTAACAAAGGCTCTCCGCGATTTTTTGAATCGCGGGGAAGCTTTTGTCTTTTCAAAACGCGCGAAAAGTGCAAAATGTAAATTTTAATTTTACTATAAACAACAAATAAACAAAC
>JAJXPD010000005.1:6567-26412 GCA_021641325.1 Opitutales bacterium | reverse complement strand
CCGCGCCGCTTAAAGTTTCGGGAATTTTGCGGCGCGTGCTTTTCGCGCGGGAAACGTCGGTTGTGATGACTTCGGCGACGCTCGCGGTCGGCGGGAACATGGACGGCTTCGTCGCGAAAGTCGGCGCGGACGACGCCGAGCGTTTTGTGTGCGACTCGCCTTTCGACTACAACGCCCACATGCGGGCGTTCATCGCGACCGACGCCCCTGACGTCGAGCGCGAGACGGGACGGCTCGACTCCGACTACCTTTCGCGCGTCTGCAAAAAGCTTTGCGAGAAAGTCCGCGGCGGCACGCTCATTCTTTTCACAAGCTACGCCGACCTCAACAAGACCGCGAAATTTTTGGAGGAAAACATCGTAGGGCGCAAAATTTTCGTGCAGGGGCGCATGTCGCGCCGCGAGACCGTCAACGCCTTTGCCGAAGCGGGCAACGCAATCCTGCTCGGCACCGACATGTTCTGGACGGGCATCGACCTCCCCGGCGAAAAACTTTCCCAAGTAATCATCACGCGGCTTCCGTTCGAGAACTTCCAGCACCCGCTTTTACAGGCGCGCATCGACAGGCTTCGTCAGGAAGGCGGCAACCCGTTCATGGAGCTTTCCCTGCCCGCGGCAATCATCAAGTTCAGGCAGGGCGTGGGGCGGCTGATTCGAAGCGCGTCCGACAGGGGCGTAATTGCCGTACTCGACTCGCGAATCGTAACAAAAGCTTACGGCAAAAATTTCGTAGACGCGATTCCCACCGACAGGGTCGAGCGTTTCGAAGAGGACGACATCGACGGCTTCGTATCGGAGCAAATCGGCGAATTGGGCCTTTCCCCGAAATCGAAATCTTGACGCGCCGCGCAAAGGCGTTAGGCTCTTGCCCATTATGGATAAACTCGAAGAAATCTTCCAAATGCAGTATGAACTCAACAAGCGCATCGGCATAGACACCGCCGCGATGTCCGACGAGGAAAAAGTCAAGTGGGTTCTCAATTACAGCCGCGCGCTCGGTCAAGAAAACGCCGAGCTTGTAGACTCCGTTCCGTGGAAATGGTGGGCGAAGTACCAGAAGTTCGACCCCCAAAACGCAAGAGTCGAGGTTGTCGACATGCTCCACTTCCTCGTATCACTTGCGCAGGTTCTCGGCATGTCGGCGCAGGACTTCTACGACGTCTACGCCAAGAAAAACCACATCAACCACGACCGCCAAGACTCCGGCTACACCCAGAAAAATAAAGACGACTGCCGCTCCATCTAGGCAGGCTGCAGCCTGCACGGGTGCGGGCCGCACCTCCCGAAACTTGGGGGCTTGCGCCCCCAGGGGTGGATTGCGCTTTGCGAAATCTCCACCCACTCCCCCGCAAGGCTGGAGCCTTGACGCCAACAGAGGGGGCTGCCGCCCCCAAAAGGCGGTTTTCGCTACCACGAAAACTCCCACCTGTCCCCCCGCTCGGGCTCGAGTCGCGCCCTCCCTACGGAGCTTCGCTCCTTTCTGTGATTATTCGGCGCGGCTATAACCGCGCCTTTTCTCTATCAGTTCGTATTGGCTTCGCCAATTACTGGCGTTGGGATATGTCTTAGCTTTGCAAAGAACGAGATAAAACAGACGCGCTTTGCGCGGAATTAGCTTACGATTACATATCGAAAATTCGCATTCCATATGCAATATTGCTTTTACAAACAGCATGCGCCCGATTGCCAAATATGGAATCGTGTGTTTTTGTTTTAGAATCGCAGCGATTCTACGCTAACCCATATAAAAAATCAGAAATGCCCGCGAAATGCGTGCGGAAAACGCGTTAAAGCTTCAACGCAAAAAGTTGGCAATTGAGCGCCGAAAATTCGGCGCCGTCATGCAAAAGTTTTGCGGAAGCGAGAACGTTTTTCTATGCCGCTTTCGAGAACACGAGAATCGAAAGCCCCACCACGAAGCACGCAAACATCAGCGCCAGAAGCTTGTTTGTGCCTTTCGGCGCGCCGCGGAATTCGCGCCAGACAAACACGCCCCACAGCGCGGAAACCATTGTCGCGCCCTGCCCCAGTCCGTAGGCGAGCGCCGCCCCCGCCGCGTTCGCCGAGATGAAGCTAAAGCTTGTGCCCAAGCACCAAATCGAGCCGCCGAGAATGCCCACCAAGTGGAGCTTCGCGCTGCCGTCGGTGAAGTACTGCGCGTACGAAACGCTTTTGCCTCCGCCCACGGGAAACTTCATTGCAAGCGTGTTGAACACAAAGTTCGAGACGAAAATTCCGAGCGCGAAAACAACCATCGCCGTATAGGGCGAAAGTCTGCCCGACTCCAAGACCGCCACGCCCGTGGTCATGTCGATTTTTCCCATCGACTCCGCCACGAAGCTGTAAAAGAAACCCATCAGCACGCCCGCCAACGCCGACACGAAAATGCCCTTGGCGGTAGAGCCGCCCGCGCCGAGCCTGCGGAATGCGAGAGCGTCGAGGACAATCGCCGCGCAGATGAACGCAACTCCCGCGCCGAGCATTATGGGGTCGCCTTCGGGACGCGCCGCGTAGGTTGTTATCACGCCCAAGACGAGCGCAAGCCCGATTCCCACGGGGAACGCCACGGCAAGCCCCGCGATGTCGATTGCAATAACGAGCAAAATATTCGAAAGGTTGAACACCGCGCCCCCGATTAACGCCGAAAGCAGCCACTGGGAGTCCGCCTGCGAAAGGTCGTCTACAAAGCTTCTGCCGCCCTCGCCGAACGAGCCTGCGGTGAATGCGAGCAGCAGCGAGAACAGGAGAATGCCGATTGTGTAATCCCAATAGAAGAGCTGGAATTTCCAGCTTTTGCTTGCAAGTTTTTGCGTGTTGCCCCACGAGCCCCAGCATATCATCGTAATGACGCACATCGCCACCGCAATCGGGTAGGAACTTACCGTAATCATATTTCGCCTTTCTTTTTTGTTTTGGAAAACCGCGCGACGCCATATTCGCCCCGCTATGAAGACGTTAGTTTGAAGTTTCGCAAAAAGTCAATAGCGGAACGACGCATTTTTTGTATCGGACAAAAAATAGCGGCGGGAAACGCCCAGTCCGCAAAAAAAAGCGGCCGGTAAATCCGGCCGCCGCAGAGAAATCCTATGCGGTTGCAACGCTATTTGCGCCTGCGGTAGACCGCAACGCCCAGCGCAACAGCCCCGAAAATCGCCGCCCATGTTGAGGGTTCGGGAATCTGCGTATTCGAAATGTAGATGTATTCGCCGCCGTCGATTGTTTTTTCGCCCACGAACACGTCGCCTCCGGTATTATTTACAAACGTAATCGTGCCGGATTTTACGGATATCGTAAGGTTGTCGGCGTCGTAGCCGGTAACCAGCGACTTCTCGAAGAGAATTTCGCCGTCGAGCGAATTCAGAGTTTGCTTTTGGTCGCGCGTAAAGCTGACAGGCCAGATAGATTCGAACAGTATTTTCGCGCCGTCGGAAATGTCGAACGTGAATGCGCCCGCGCTTCTATCGTCCCAAATGAATGTCTGGTCGGCGGAGGCTGAGAGGTTTATTTTTGCGCCGCTTGAATAAAGGCGCGTGCTTGTGCTGGCTTTGCCGTCCGAAATGATTGCATTTTTCTTGTCGAGAACAAGGTTTGTCGTACCGCTTACGCCGCCGAGTGTGTTCAGCTGGATTGTGCCATCGTAGCCGTTTTCTACACTAACAGACACGATTGATGGAACAATTTTACCCGCCTCCAACTCTTTGTACCCCGAAAGCATGCCCTGCCCTTTTGCAATCAGGCTCGCCTTCGAACCCGACTTGAAATTCAGCTCTACATTTCCCTGAGTCGCGATTGAATACTTTACGTCGCCGAACGCAATGACGCTGCCGCTTGCGATTTCCAGCTTGCTTTCGGCGGGCGAATCGAAGTTGATTGTAACGTTGTTGAGCCAAAGGGCGTTCGGCGCGGTTTCAAACTGCAAGTCCGTGGACGAACCCGACGCCGAACCCGATTCCCCGTAGACGATTTTTCCGACAACGCCGTCGTAGAACGTGACATCGCCGGTTTTCAATTGGGCGGCCGCGATGCTCGCTACGGCGAACGCGGCTAAAATCATGTATGCTTTTTTCATGGTGTTTTTGTTTTCTGGGTTAGAAATTTAAAATTATATTGCAATATTGAGATAGCGGTTTGAATTGTCAATAGATTTAATTGAGAAATATTTTAACGTCGTTTCTCAACAACGCAACCTCGCGGAAATTTCAAAACCATGAATCTTCCAGCTCCCTTGCCGTGCCGAAATGCGGAGTTTTACCCGCTCCGCCGCACGTCGCAGCGACTGCGCGGAGCGGGAACGCGCAAGACTGAAAGCGGGGCGGGCCGCCTTCCTCCGAGTGCGCAGGCATGCCCCACGTTCGACCGCCGTTTTTTGCAACACAAGAAGAGGCGCAAAAAAACGCGGATTTTTCAATCCGCGTCGCGTGAATTACCTTTTCGAGCATTCGGCTACAGGAATGTCGGTCGGCAGATAACAGTATCGCCTGCCGCGACAACAAGGTCTTCTCCGTCCGACCAATTTTTGTCGTTGAGCAGAACTTTGAACGAAACCGTGCCTTTGGGGACAATCTGTTCCCACAGCCATTCGTCTTCGCTGATGCTCTGCATTGGAACGCCTTTCTGCCAGTCAAGGCTGCCGCCGAGCCCGCGAATGTAAAGCTGGTTGCCCCAACCCGCGTCGAACTTTGCGATTACCCTTGTGAGTTTCGCTTTCGTTTCGCATTTTTTCGGGCAGGAAGCGGTCTTCCGCGTTTTTGCCGCGACTTTCTTGACCGCCGCTTTCTTGGCGGGCTCTCTGGTCTTTGCGGTTTTCGTTGCCGATTTTTTTGTTGTAGGCATTTTCATCTCCTTTCGATTTCGAATGCGGGGAATCCGAGCATTCATTCTGCATAAAATTTTACCCTTAGAATTATTAATACAAGCATTTTTTACAAAAAAAACGCTTTTTCCCTTTTAGTATCCCTTATCGAAAAAATTTTTATAAAGTGAAACAGGGGGCGAACAAAACCGCGAGCCCGCTTGTGTTCGCCGTCGGGCACAAACGGACTCGCGAAACAGCCGCAAAAAAAAAGGCGGACGGCGTCCGCCTTTTCCCAGAATGTCGAAATTTTATTTTTCGGCGACGTCCTTTTCGCCCGAGGAAATCTTTTCCATGATTACCGAAGTCGAAGTTATCGCGCCGAAAGAGCGTTCGATTCTCTCTTTAACAGAGTCGAGCTGCGCTTTGTCGGACTTTGCGGGGGGCGTGAATTTCACGAGTTCGAAAATGTATGCCGAGCCGCCCTGCATTTTGACCGACGACACCGCGCCGACTTTAAGCGACGGCAACGCCGATGAAATCACTCCGTAAGCCTTCAAGACAGCGTCGCCTTTCGGGTTTGCGAGCGAGAAGTCTTTTACCGATTCCACTTTTGCGCCGCCCGCGCGAGCCGCGCTTTCAAAAGACTTCTTTTCGGCAACCGCCTTTTGGAGCGACTTTGCGAGGTTGTTAGCGTGTTCGGCAAACAGTTTCACCTTTTCCGCCGCGACGTAGTCCGCTAAAACCCTGTCCTTAACGTCGGCGTATTTCGGCAGGAAAGAGTCGAGCTTTTCGGAGAGGAACACTACGCGCACGCCGTCGTTCGATGGAATCGGGTCGGAATAGAATTTGGTTTCGTCGAGCTTCATTGCCGCCGCCGCAACCTCTACGGGGAAGCCGTCGGGAAGTTTTGCATCGGTCGTGCGGAACGCCGCGTTCTTTTTGAGCGCGACATTGAATTCGTCGGCGATTTTTTTGAGTTCCGCCGAGCCTTTTTTAACTTCGGCGTCGTAGATTTTAAGCGCGAATTCCTCCGCCTTATGAGCCGCCGCGCGGAGCGCGTTGTCGATAACGTAGTCCGCCTTGACGCTTTCCCTTATTTCGGAGAGTTTGGGCAGGTGGGGCTTGCCGTCCTTTGTGGTTTCGTACTTCGCCCTGTTTGCGGCGTAGTATGCCGAAAGCTCGGCTTCGGTGGGCTTTATGTCCGCAGAAAAATCCTTCGACGGGAAGAACGCGGTTTCCACGACCACGCCTTCGCCGATTCTGTACGCTTCGATATTGTCCTTGAAATATTTTTCGAGAACTTCGGCGGAGGGGGCGATTTTAAGCTTCAATTCGTCGGAGGAGAGAACCGCCATGTTGAAGTCCCAAGTGCCGTGCACTTGGTTGTACTCGCGCTCGATTTCGAAAGCGGGCATGTAGCCGGGGCCGCCCAAAAGTTTGCCGACCTTGTTTACGAGCGCGTTTTGCGAGACGATTTCCGAAAGTGCGGCTTCGCTCATTCTGCCCGCGCCTATGCGCGAGTCCACAAAGCGTTTGAACGCGGCGGCGTCGTACTTTCCGTCGGCTCCCGCAAACAGGGGCGACGACTGGATATACGCCTCCAAATCCGCCTGCGAAACGCGCGTCATGCCCAATTCGTTGGCGAGGTTTCTGAGGTACGCCTGACGGAGCACATACTGGGTGAACTGCGCTTCCGACTGCGGCTGTACGCCCTCGAAAATCATTTCGAAATACGCGCTGTTTTGGAGCTGCGCCAGCGTCGATTCGTTCGAGAGGTCGAAGCCGTAAAATACCTTGCCCTTTTGCCCGCCCGTGCGGTATCTGTCGCCGAAGAACGGCACCGAGCCGATTGTGAACACGAACGCAATGATGATTGCGACGAGCAAAACGCCGAACACCGATTTATGGTGTTTTTGAAGAACTGTTTGAATCCAAGTAATCATACCGATAGAAATTTAAAAGTCTTTATGTTAGGGAGCAAAACGCCCGTGTCAACATTCTAAGCGCGAACCGCTCACATTTTTTCGAAGGTATCAACGCGCGCGGACGGAATGTTCGCCAGCACGAACGAAGCCCCCAAGTGGCGCATTCGCGAAAACCCCAAGACTTCGGGCGGACGGAGCAGGCTGTACGTAAACTGCGAGAACCTCCCGCCCGACGGCAGGGAATTCTCGACCTCCGAAACTATGTTGCGCACAACTTCGCGCGGCAGGCTCACGAGCGGAAGCCCCGACACTATCGCCGAAATTTCCGCGCTCCCGACGAGTTTGCGGATATTTTCCGCGCTGCCGTTTAGAATGTTCGCGGAGGGAAATTTCTGTTTCAAGATTTCGCAAAGCTTTTCGTCGAACTCAATGCAGAAGAGTTTGGAGCGGTCGGCGTAGCCCGCCTCCACAAGATATTTTGTGATTGCGCCCGTGCCCGCGCCGAGCTCTACCACCGCAGAGCACTCCGACGGCGGCTTGCCGACCGTGGATACCATTCTTCGGGCAAGGTATTTCGAGCTTGGGCAAACCGTGCCCGTGCGCCGCGGCGAGGCGACGTACTTGCAAAACATTACCGCAGTATCTACAAGACCCATTTTATCTGGAACTCGGTTGGTAGATGTCGTGGAGTCTTACAAGCCCCAAAAAGTTTCGGGACTCGTCTACGACGGGCAGCACGGAAATCTTCGACTTCCGCGCCTCCATAAGCTCGACCGCCTTGCCGAGCGACGCGTCGGGCGAGACGCTCACGGGCGATTTCGTCATGATGTCGCCCACTTTCACGGAATCCAAATCCACCGCCGTCTGGAGCATTCTGCGGAGGTCGCCGTCGGTCACCAAGCCCGACATTTTGCCGTCCGCGCCGACCACGCACGCCGCGCCGAGGGGCTTGCGCGTCATTTCAATCACCGCGCTTCTGATTGAGTCCGACTCTTTCGAAACCGCGCAGTCCGCCGTTTTGTGCATGACGTCGCCCACTTTCAGAAGCAGGTTTCTGCCGAGCTGTCCCGCGGGGTGGAAGCGCGCGAAATCCTCCTTGGAGAATCCGCGTGCCTTCATCAGGGCGCACGCGAGGGCGTCGCCCATCGCCATCGCGAGGGTCGTCGAGTTTGTCGGAACGATGCCGAGCGGGTCGGCCTCTCCGTGCGACGACACGTCCAAAACTATGTCGCAATCGCGCCCCATGGGGGAATCGACGTTGCCGACCATGGCGATTATCTTCGAGTTGAAGCTCTTTAAAATCGGGATAAGCCGCAGGCATTCGACGGTCGAACCGCTGTTGGAAATGAGAATCGTGGGGTCTCCGGGTTCGTAAACGCCGAGGTCGCCGTGGACGGAATCGCAGGCGTGCATGAAAACAGCGGGCGTGCCCGTGCTCGAAAGCGTCGCCGCGATTTTCGCGCCGACAAGCCCCGACTTGCCCACCCCGCACACAAGAAGCTTGCCCTTGTGCGCAAGAATCGTGTTTACCGCCCGCGCAAAATTGCCGTCGAGCTTGTCAATCGCGCCGAGTATCGACTTCGCCTCGCATTCGAGGGCGGCGCGCGCCAAAGATATTATTTCGGAGTCTTGCATTTTCAGATTCTTCCCTTCAAAAATTCCTCGGCCGCGACCAAGTCGGCGGGAGTGTCTATGCCGATTGATTCGTACTGCGTTTCGACAACTTCGAACTTGAAGCCCGCCGCTATGAAACGCAGCTGTTCGAGCATTTCGCACTTCTCCATTTTGCTTACGGGAAGCGACGCGTAGCGGGCAATTGCCTTTGCCGAGTAGCCGTATATGCCGATGTGCCGCCAATAGTCGCAGCGCGCGAGCCATTCGGCGGGGTTCGACTCTCCCCTGACGTAGGGCAGCGGAGCGCGGCTGAAATACACCGCCGAGCCGTCGTTGCCGCGAAGCACCTTGACGACATTCGGGTTAATCAAAGTCTGCGCGTCCGAAATTTTCGATGCCGCCGAGACCAAATCGACATTGGTGTTCGCGTGGGCTTCTATAATGGAATCGACAAGCGCGGGAGAAATGAAAGGCTCGTCGCCCTGCACGTTCACGACGAAATCGGCGTTGATTTCCTCGAACGCCTCTACAATGCGCTCAGTACCGGAGGCGCACTTCGGGGAAGTCATGACGGACTTCGCGCCGATTTTGTCGGCAAATTCGACAATCTCGACACTGTCGGTTAGAATCACGACCTTTTCGGCGCGTTCGCACTTCATGCAGCTTTCGTAGACGCGCTCGATTACCGCCTTGCCGCCCAAAAGCGCAAGGGGCTTTCCGGGGAAACGCGAAGAACCCATGCGGGCGGGAATGGCGATTGCCGCCCCCAAAAGCATCGCGCTTTTAATGGGCAGATTTTCCCTGTTGTTGATGTCCTTCCAAAAGTCGGCGGATTCTTGAAGCTCTGGATTCGGCTCGTAGAAATAGTTTCTGTAAACGGCAAACGCGCCGAGCAACAGAAAGAGAATTCCGAGCACGCGGAAAAACGCAATGTACTGCGAACGCGTGAACCCCAAAAAACGGAGCTTGGAAATCTCGTAGGATTCCCTGTACGAATCGCCCGACCGCGCCAAAAGAACGAGTGCCACAAAAAACGGCACTACGAACGACGCAATCTCGAAAATCGTTGAAAGAGCTTTAATCATGATATTGTCTTATTTTGTAATAAACATAGTAGCTTTTCGCAAAGCAAAGTCAAACAGCTTCGCACGGCTTTTGAATAAAAGTCCATAAAAAAACATTCGGACGGCAACGAGAGAAAACATGTAAATTTGAACGAACCGAAACGGAGGCTCTTAAATATAAACAAAAAGAGAGCATAAGCGGCTAACCACAAACAAAAGCCAGCTCGCAAACCCAACAACCCAACTTTTATCCCAACGCGCTCTAAAATCTTCGCGCCGTACGCCGTAATTTTAGGCATGTCAAAGTGCTTTCATAAGGGTGGCTTTCCTGTACGCACAGGGCGCGTGGCGTTCCGCAAACATAAGTCAGCTCGCCAACCCAACAACTCCACTTTTCTCCCAGCGCATTCTAAAATCTTCGCGCCGTGCGCTGTAATTTTAGGCATGTCAAAGTGCTTTCATAAGGGTGGCTTTCCTGTACGCACAGGGCGCGTGGCGTACTTTGCGTACGCGAGCGGTCTGGGCGTACAGGGAAACGCCCTTAGGGAAGTGCTTTCACATGCCGTGCGATGTAGGAGAGCTGGTCGGTCGTCAGCTCTGGGTATATCGGGAGGGCGAGAGTGTGCTCCGCCGCGTATTCCGCGTTCGGGAAGTCGCCCTTTTTGTAGCCGAGCGCCGCAAAGCACTCCTGCATGTGCAGGGGAACGGGGTAGTACACTTCGCAGCCGATGTCCATGGAGCGCAAGTGCGCAAGCAGGGCGTCGCGGTTCGGCACGGAAATTATGTACTGGTTGTAAATCGACTTGTTTTCGGGTCTGATTACGGGCGTCTTGATTTCGGGACGGTCGGCGAAAGCCTCGTTGTAGAACGCGGCGTTGCGCGCGCGCATTTCGCCCCACGAATCCAAGTGCGGAAGCTTTACGAGCAACCCAGCCGCCTGAATGGCGTCGAGCCTGAAATTGCCGCCGACGTGCTTGTGGTAGTACTTCGGCTCCATGCCGTGGTTGCGGATTTCGCGGATTTTGACGGCGAGGGCGTCGTTGTTCGTAATGACCATGCCGCCGTCGCCAAGCCCGCCGAGATTCTTCGAGGGGAAGAAGCTGAGGCCTGCGCAATCGCCGAAGTTTCCGACTTTCACGCCGTTTTGCTCCGCGCCGATTGCCTGCGCTCCGTCTTCAATCACGGCGAGGTTGTGCCTGCGGGCGATTTCGCAAATTTTCTTCATGTCGGCGCACTGGCCGTAGAGGTGGACGGGCATGATAGCCTTTGTGCGCGGGGTGATTTTTTCCTCGATTTGGTCGGCGTCGATATTGTATGTGTCGGGGTCGATGTCAACGAATACGGGACGCGCCCCGCAACGCCACACGCTGCCCGCAGTGGCGAAAAACGTGTACGCGGGCAGGATTACCTCGGCGGCGGGGGATTCGTCGAGGGGCGAGCGATAAACGCCGCACGCCATGAGCGAGGCAATCAAAGCGTCCGTGCCGCTCGACACGCCGATTGCATGCGCAACGCCCGAATATTCGGCAATCCGCTCCTCCAACTTCGATACATAGGGGCCGCCGATGAAATACTGGCTGTCGAGAATGTCGTCGAGAAGCTTGCGGGTCTCCTCGCGGAGGGGAACGTACTGTGTTTTCAAATCTAAGAGTGGTACTTTCATAATACGGAGACGATTAGAAAGCATACTTTTGAAAATCGCAACAATATTTCGGCGGGCGAAAAAACGCAAAAAACCGCCGCAATCACGCGGGAAATGCGGACGCAAAAAAACCCGCGGCGTGAACGCGCGCGGGCTGTGAAAGATTTTCGCGAAAGGGAATTAGTCTTCGGCGAAGTCGATGTTCGCTTCGAAGCTTTCGATTTGGACGTCGAGCTTGTTGGCGAGGGTGTTTGCCGTGTTTTCTTCGATACCGCGTTTGAGCAGTTCCGTGAAGAAATAGTCTTTCATGAGGGTCGAAAGGTTGTCGGTATCCTGCAACTGCGAGAACACTTCCGAGATGAGCGAGCCGAAGCACGGAGCTTCCTTGCCCTTGCAGTCGCACGCTTTTTTGCCCGCCGCCTTTTTAGAGGCGCACGCGCATTTCTTTTCGGGGGCTTTTTTTGCCGCGGGTGCTTTCTTCGCCGCGGGAGCTTTTTTTACGGGAGCTTTTTTAGCCGCCGCCTTGGGAGCCGCATTGGAAGCCGCCGCCTTTTTTACGGGCTTTTTGGGAGCCGCACTCTTCTTTGCTGTATTTTTTTTCATAGTTGTGTTTAAGAAAAGTCTTTTAAATTTCCCCTAAGTTAACGACATCGGAATAAACTTTCAAGCATAAATTGCCTTTTTGCGCGTCGTCTCCGCTTTCGGCGCAAAAAAAGCGTTCGACGGATTCGCCGCCGATCGCATTATGCGGAAAAATTAGTCTTCCGAATCGTCCGTAAAGAACTTGATGATGTCGTCGATTATGGGAATGCGCTTGGGGGTGAGCTTGATTGCGAAACCGCCGCCGCTCTTCATTTCAATCTTCATGCGAGATTCGGAATTGACCTCCTTGACTTCGCGCTTGTAGTCGCGCGGGAGTCTGTCGGAATTGACGGAGTCGCGGATAATTTCCGCCTTGTAGTCGGTGTCGGATTCGAGGATTTGCGAGAGGTCGATTTCGACCGTCCTGCCCTTCCAGTCGGACATGCCGCCGATGTACCACGAATCGCCCTTGCGGCGGGCGACTACAACGTACTCGCCGATTTTGCCTTCGAGGGCTTTTGTGTCGTCCCAAGTGGTGGGGGTGTTTGCGATGAAGTGGAGAATGTCGGGGTATTTTTTGTACTCGCTCGCCGAGTCGCAGAGCATCTGCACGGGCGCGTAGAAGAGGACGTACATCGCCGCCATCTGCGAGCGCGTGCCCTTCATCTGCGGGAACGAGAACGACTTTCTGAAATTCTTTTTCGAAACGTTGTTGAGCGCTCCGGGGGTGTAGTCCATCGGGCCTTGCAGCATGCGGGTGAACACGAGGTCGATGTTGTGCGAGGGTTCGAGCCCCTCTGAGAATTTGTTGAACTCGCAGCCGCGGACTGCCTCGAAATTCACGACGTTCGGATAGGTGCGCTGAATGCCCGCGGGCTTTGCGCAGCCGTGGAAGTCGACAACCATTTTGTTTTCGGCGGCGAGACGCGCCATGCGTTCGTAAAAGCCCTGCGCCTGCTGGTCGTCTCGGTCGATGAAGTCGATTTTAACGCCGTCCGCGCCCCACGAGGCCATGAGAGGAAACGCCTTTTCGCCGTACTTGTCCATCGACTGCCCGAGACACCAAAGGAGAACTTTTACGCCTTTCGAGTGCGCATACTTTATGATTCCGGGAACGTCGATTGCGGTCTTGCCGCTGATGAGGGCTTCGTCGATGCCGTCCTTCATTTCGCTGACGTCGACGCCCGTGAGCCAGCCGGCGTCGAGGAGAATGTAGGGAATGTTGTTTTCGGCGGCGAAGTCGGCGTAATAGCGGTATGTCTGTTCGTTGACGCCGCCGACAAAGCCCGCGCCTTCAAGCTGGCAGTCGCTCCACCATTCCCACGCGCAGGTGCCGGGCTTAATCCACGAAGTGTCGGCAAGGCGCGACGGTTCGGCGAGCTTGTAGACGGTGTCGTTGTCGGCAAGGTCGATGTCTTTGCGCGCCACGATGAAGCCGCGCCACGGGAAGCTGCGCTTGCCCTTGGTCTTTGCAATGTAGTCGAAAGACTGGTCTACGGTGCGGGTGAACTTGTTTCTTTGCTTGAAAGTCTTGGGGGCTTTCGCGAACCACGCCTCGGGCTTGGAGTCGGACGACGCGGCGAAGCGGAGCGCGGGGTAGTCGAACACGTCGGAGTCCACCACAGCGACGGTGTAGCCGTTTTTCTGCGCGAGGAACGGCAGGCTGTACGAGTGGTGTTTTTTCATGTCGGCGACGGATTCGCGGAGGAAGAAGCGTTCGAAGGAGTCCTGAACGCCGTTGACCGCGTGCCCTATGATTTTGTCGTCAACAGAAAGGGGAAGGTCGAGCGTTTCGGAGAAAACGGTGATTTCGCCGTCGAAATCCGACGCGAAGCGGTATGCGATTGCCTCGTTGTAGGCGCGGACTACGAGCTTGTATTTGTCGAAATCGATTTCCGTCTGGTTGTAGTTGTCTTCGATTTTGCTGCGGATTCCGTAGGTCGCCGCGATTTCGCCCTTGTAGGACGACGATGTCGAGCCTTTTGCCTTGACGTTTTTACCGAAGTCGGCCCTGTCGGTCTTCATGCCGATTGCAAACGGCGCGAGAACTGTTTTGCCGTCGGCGGACACCGAAAGCGTGAGTTGCGGGCCGTCGTTTACGACCGCCTGCAATTTGCCGTCGGGCGATTTTACCGTGAAAGTTTCCGCAAAGAGTTGCGACGCAAAAAGCGACGAACATGCGATCAGAAGCGAAATGATTTTTTCTTTCATAATTAACGGTCTGTTTAGCAAATCGGTTTCGTGAGGTCAAATATTTTTAAAGCGCGCAAAAAAACGCCGAAGCGTTTCGGCTTCGGCGTTCGGATTTTTTGCAATTCTGCGCTATTTAATGGGAATGAGTTTGAGGGCGAAGCCGCCGCCGCTCTTCATTTCGATTGCGAGCTTGTCGGAATGTTTTACGGTTTTCGTTCCGTATTTGTAGTCTGTTGCGATGCGTCCACTGTTGCGGGCGTCGCGTATCAGCTCCGCCTTGTATTTGCCCGCGCCGATGATTTTCGACAGGTCAAGCTCGAACTTTTTGCCGTTCCAATCCGCCATGCCGCCGACGTACCAAACGTCGCCCTTGCGTCGGGCGACGACGACGTATTCGCCCATCTTGCCGCCGAGAACTTTCGTTTCGTCCCAAGAGGTCGGAACGCCCGCGAGAAAGCGGAGGATTTCCGGCTCTTTTTCGTACTCGCTGGGCATGTCGCTTATCATTTTAAGCGGCTCGAAGAACAGCACCGAGTGCGCCGCCATGTGCGCGCGCGTGCCGTTGACCGCGGGCATTCCGCGCGAAAGATACCAGTCGCCCTTGGCGCGGTTGCGCATTCCGCCCGAAGTGTAGTCCATCGAACCTAACAGCATGCGGGTGAACACGAGGTCGATGTTGTGCGAGGGTTCGAGCCCCTCTGAGAATTTGTTGAACTCGCAGCCGCGGACTGCCTCGAAATTCACGGCGTTCGGATATGTGCGCTGGAAGCCCGACGGCGCGGGGCAGCCGTGCCAGTCGATGACCATTTTGCGCTCGGCGGCGAGGCGCGTGATGTTTTCGAAATGGCGGATAAGCCACTGGTCGTCGCGGTCATTGAAGTCGATTTTCAGCCCGTAGACGCCCCAGCTTTTGTAGAGGTCGAGAGCCTTTTCGGGTTCGTCGAAGGCAACCTTGCTGTAAATCCAGATGACGACTTTAACGCCCTTCGAGTTCGCGTATTTTACGACCGCGGGAACGTCGAGATAGGGCTTGCCGTTGACGAAGTGCGCGGTGTCGTTGTAGACGGGCTTGGATTCGGAGCCGCGCCCGACGTGCCAGCCCGCGTCTATCGTCAGGAACGGGATTCCGTTTGCGGCGGCGAAGTCGATGTAGTGGCGGTAGGTCTGCTCGTTTACGCCGAGTTCGAAATCGACGTTTTCTATGTTCCAGTCTACCCACCAGTCCCAAACGGAAGTGCCGATTTTAATCCACGACGTGTCGGCGACGCGCGACGGCTCGGCGAGTTTGTAGACGGTGTCGTTGTCGGCAAAATCGGCGTCGGTTCTGCCGACGACGAAGCCGCGCCACGGGAACGCGCGCGCCCCCGAAGTTTTCGCGATGAAGTCCTCCGTTTCCTTGACGACGTACATGCCGTCGTACTCCGCGCCGCCGACCTTTCCCTTGTAGGCGAAGCCGAGCTTTTTAGGGCACTTTGTGAAATACGCTTTGGGCGACTTTGCGTCGGCTGGATACGAAATTCTCATTCCGGGGTAGTCAAGCCACGCCGACTCCACAACCGCAACTTTCATGCCCGACTTTTCGAAGAAGAACGGCAGCGACGCGCTGTGCTGTTTTTTGAGCGCGGCGGCGGGCTGGCGCAGAAAGCGTCTTTCGAACGATGTTTTGTCAGCCTGCACGACGTGCACAATTGTGTTGTCGGAATCGGCTACCGACGAAAGTTCGAGAAGTTCGCCGTTCACGACAAGCTCTCCGTCGAAGTCGGTCGAAAAGCGGTAGGCGGCGGCTTCGTCGTAGACCCTCACGAGCAGCTTGAAATTTTTGAAGCCGAGTTCCAGCTGGTTGTATTCGTCGGCGACGGTTTTGCGCGTGCCGAACACGGACTCAAGCGTCCCCTTGTGCGAGGAAAGTTTTTGCGATTGCGCCACGGCGTCCCGACCGAGAAAGCCCCTGTCGGTATCCATGCCGATTGCGCATTTTTCAAGCAGAACCTTTCCGTCGGCTTTGAGCGAAAACGACAGCCCCGCGCCGTCGTCCACCGACGCCTCTATTCTTCCGTCGGGCGA
This sequence comes from Opitutales bacterium, assembly GCA_021641325.1. Lineage (GTDB taxonomy): Bacteria > Verrucomicrobiota > Verrucomicrobiia > Opitutales > Intestinicryptomonadaceae > Merdousia. Next base: position 10,534 of record JAJXPD010000005.1, on the reverse strand, counting down.
TTTAACCGAATACGTCTCCGCCCGCGTCTGCGCCGCAAAAGCGAGCAGCGCGGAAATTCCCAGTGCATATATTTTCATTCCCATGATGCGGAAGTTAAAAAAAACGCGCCGAATTTGTCGATAAAAAACGCCACTCTTATTTACTTTACAGTCAAGTAGCCGCGCAAAAAAGGCGGCTTCGGGTTGACCGAAACCGCCGCTTGAAAGCCTTCGGGATTAAAGCTCTTTTATTTTCACGTTGCGCCAGAGTATCGCGCCCGTCTTGCCGAAGTGGACTTGCAAGCCGATGAAGCCGGGCTTTACGCCCTCCCACTCGAAGTCTGCGGTCGGCACGCCGTTGACCCATGTCTGCATTCTGTCGCCGTCGCATTTTATCGTCATTCTATTCCAGCCGAGCAGGTCGAGGGCGTTGCGGGCCTGTTCCTGATCCTCGCGCGAGAGCGAGTACTTCCAAGCCACGCCTTCGTTATAGACGCCGCCCGTCCAGCGGCGGCGCGGATTTTCGTCCATTTCCGCCTGCGGGCCTACGACTCTGTCGTATTCGCTGCCGTCGGGGCGTTTGCGCTTTTCGAAGTATCCCTTGAAAATCACGCCCGAATTGCCGAGTTCCTCCCACTTGAATTCGCAGGTGAAGATGAAGTTTTTGTAGTCGGCGCGCTCGGTGATGAGGAAGGAATTTTCCTTTTTCTTCTGGTCTACGACTTTGCCGTAAATGCAGCCGTCCTTGACGCCGTAGAACGCCGTGCCCGTCGTCGTTTTCCAGCCGTTGAGCGTTTTGCCGTCGAAGAGCGAAACGAAGCTTGCGTCGATTTTCGGCTCGCGCTCATCGGCGACTTTCATGAGTTTGTCCTCGACGCCGCGGGCGCGGAATTCCTTCTGCCAAACCTCCCTGAATTTGCGGGGTTTTACCCTGAGCTTGGAGGCTATGAATTTTTCGTCCTCGGCGGGGACTTTGCCCGAAAGCACTTCGTAGACCGTTTCGGCGACGAAGTCCTTGTCCTTGTTTCTTGCGAGTTTCTTGATGATAATTTTGCAGATTGCCTTGCGCAAGCCGTCGTCCGCCCCGTTGAGGCGCGACGCAAACTTGGGAAGTTCGCCGTATGTGATGAGGTTTTCGTACATCTGCGAAATCTTGGCGTCTTTGTAGCCGCCGTCGAAGAATTTTGTTTCGAGCTTCTTAGCCGCGTCCAAGTCGCCCCTGATAACGAGCATTTCGAGCGCGAAGAGGTCGCCCTTCGATTCTGCGTCCTTCAAAATTCTGACCGCCGCAAAACTCGGATTTTCCTCCAACACGTTGCGGGCGTGCGACGCCAGAATCTTGTTCTTCGACTGTGCAAGCGCGTAGATCTTGCGGAGGTTCGCCTCGTCGGTGCAGATGAAGCGCGCGGCATAGACGGCTTCGTCGAGCAGGTCGCGGTCGTTCGAATCGAGCAGCGGCGCGATTGTCGGGTAGAAGCGGGTGTCGCCCGAAAGCATGAACGTAGACATCGCCGCAAGCTTTGCATCTTTGGAAAGCTTGGGGAACGCCGCGATTATTTCTTCGGAATCGGCGAATTTGCGCGCGTTGTTGACGAGCCTGCCCGCGCGAGCGACGTTTTTGCCGTCGGCAATTATGATTGAGTCGAGATACTTTACGCGGTTCTTTGCGAGTTCAGCGCGCGCTCCGATTGACATCGGGTAGTCGGCGGGGACGCTTTCGAGCGCGTCGGTCGCGAGCGACTTGTCGCCCGATTTCGCCGCGCGGTATGCTATGAGCGAAAGCGCGTCGAGGGCGGCGTCGCGGCGGAAGTCGTTTTTATCTGCGATGCGCGAAAGCGTCTTCACGGCGTCCTCGTATTTTACCATCGCCGAAACCGCGAACAGCGCGAGGTTCTTGTTGTCCGACTGCGCGTATTTTTCGAGCGCGTCGAGACCCTTCGACGAGCCGCGGGCGGCGAGCGTCGAGAGAACCGTCATTGCGCATTTTTCGTCGGCCTTTTCGAGAGAGTCCGCGAGGGCGGAATCAACCGAAGAAGAGTCGAGCGTTACAAACACCGAGCACACCCACGGGGCGCGGAAATCGTCGTTCAAAAACTTCGCGAGCACCGGGACGGAGTTTTTCGTGGCGATGGGCTTCAAGATTTCGCACGCCCTTTCGAACGCCGCGTTGTCGATTTCCTTTGCCGAAATGGTTTCGAGGATTTTCGCCTCGACCGATTTCGCTGAACCCTTTTTCAGGGATTCCGTGCGGATTTCGTAGAACCACGAGAGGCTGTCGCCCGCCTTGTACGACTGCATGTCGGCATAGGCGTCGGCGAACAGGGACGCGCACGCGAACAGCGGCGCGGCGAAAACAAATGCAAATTTTTTCATGTCGAAATTCTCCTTTTACGCTTTGAGTTCCCACGGGGCGCAGTAGGCGCGGTCGCACATGCGGGCGGCTTCGTCGTCGCCGACAATCTCCTCCGTGTCGGGGTTCCATTTGATTGTGCGGTTGAGCCTGTACGCGATTTCGCCCAGCAGGCAGCCCGTGTTTGTGCGGTGCGCAATGTTGATGTCGGTCGCCGCCCTGCGCCTGTCGAGAATGCTGTCCACAAACGCCGTGAAGTGGTTGCCCGCGCGGACGGGGAAGAGCCTGTCCTCGGTGGGCAGAATGCGCGTTTCGGCAATCGAAAGCGGGTTCGAGACAATCGTCGCGCGGGAGACGAAAAGCGTTCCCTTTTCGCCGAAGAATTCCACGCCGTTGCGGTTCATGTCGGACATTTCGACCTCCACGCCGTTCTTGTAGCGGAAAGTTATCGAGAACTTTGTGGGCTGGTCGGAGAAGCCGTCTTTGGGCCATTCAACGAAATTGGGCTGCACTTCAATCGGGCCGGATTCGTCCACGCCCATCGCCCAGTGCGCGATGTCGAGGTGGTGCGCGCCCCAGTCGGCAATTTTGCCCGCGCTGTAATTCATTATGCCGCGCCAGCGGGTGAACGTCTTGCACGGGTTGTAGTACGACGAGCGCGGCGCGGGGCCCTGCCACATTTCCCAGTCGAAGCCTTTCGGGACGGGAACGGGTTTGAGGATTTCGCTCCTGAAATTCGACGGCAGGCCGATTACGATTTTGCTGATTCTGCCCAGGTATCCGTTCCTGACGATTTCCGCCGCGCGCACGAACGTTGGAATGGAACGCTGCCACGAGCCCGTCTGCCAGATTATGCCCGAAGCCTCCACGGCATCGCGCAAAATCTTGCCCTCGCGGATTGTTCGGGTGAGGGGCTTTTCGCCGTAGACGTCCTTGCCCGCCGCGACGCACGCAAGGGCGATTATCGCGTGCCAATGGTCGGGGGTAGCCGACATGATAAAGTCAATATCCTTGCGGGCGACGACTTCGCGGAAGTCGTTGTAGCATGGAATGTCCATGCCGAAGTTTTTGCGGGCAACCTGCAAGCCGCGCTGGTCGTTGTTGCCGTAGCCGTAGTACTGGCGGCCTTCGGTTGCGTTTACGTCGCAAAGCCCCACAAGCTGCAAACGCTTGTCGCTCACGAAGACGCCCGTGTTTCCGCAGCCCTGCGTGCCCAAGCCTATCGAAGCAAACGTGATTCGTTCGCTCGGCGCAACCGCGCCGTCCTTGCCCAACGCCGAAGCGGGTATGATTGTGGGGAAGCCCAAGGCCATTCCCGCGCCCGCCATTTTTTTGATAAAATCTCTCCTGTCCATGATAGTATAATGAATTGGTTTGTCGAAAAGGCGCAAGCAAATTCACGCCTCAAACGTATGAGAAGATGATTTAACACATCGAAGCCCCCTGTCAAGCATTTTGGACTTTTTTTTGATTGCCGCCGCCGAGCGACGTTTTAGGCTGTTTATGCATGAAAATCTCAAATCTATTTGCAGCCGCAATCGCGCCGATTATCCTTGCGGCGTGCGCGACGGTCGCGGGGGAATCCGTTTCGGAAAACACGGTGCTTTTCGAAAACTTCGAAAATTTCGACAAAAACAG
>JAJXPD010000005.1:1950-6557 GCA_021641325.1 Opitutales bacterium | reverse complement strand
TCATAGCAGAGGAAACCGCGGTAGTTTCCGAAGAAAACGCGCTTTCGGGCGGGAAGTCGCTTGTGGTTGACACGCGGAAATCGAAACGCCAGTACCCGCTTGCGCTTTCGATTTTAAGCCCCAAGTTCGAAAAGGGCTACGCCTACAAGCTGACCTTCAAATACTCCACCCCCGAAATCGGCGGCGGGAAAACGCCCACATTCTTTGTCTACATGTGCTACGGCAAGACGTCGAATACGCGCGACGCAGTTTTGGGAGCGCAGAAAAACACGCTGCTCTTCAAAACCTCGAAAGACTCCGACACGCTAACTGCGACATTCCTCGCGCAGGCGGACGGCGAAAGGAAAATCGAAATCACCTCCGCGGGCGGCGGCGTGCTGAAAATAGACGACATCAAAATAGAAAAACTGCCCATGCCCAAATACGCGTGGCTTTTCGAGGACGGCGCGTTCAAATATTTCAGGAGACCGCCGATGTCGGGCAAGGGCTTCAACGACGCCGACCCCGCGCTCTCCATTCCGCGCGAAAAATTCTGCCCGTTTATCGACAAATACGGGCAGTACATGCACAGAAACTGGAAGAATAAAATCATCTCCGACGCCGACCTGAAAACGCGCCTCTCCGAAGAGCAAAACTTCGAGAAAAAACTCGGGGCAATCCCCGACCGCGACAAGTATTTCGGGCTGCTCGACCCCGACAGAAAATACGCGGCGACGGGGCACTTCCGCGCGCAGAAAATCGGCGGCAAGTGGTGGCTCATCACCCCCGACGGCAATCTGTTCTGGTCGCACGGCATAGACTGCGTGGGCGCGACCGCCCCCACGATTATCACAAACCGCGCGGAATATTTCGCCGACGTCTCCGACAAAAAATACGAAAAGACGGCGTACTGGTCGCGCCTGCTTGAAGGCAAATTCCAGACCTACAATTTCTACCTGCGCAACATCGACAAAAAATACGGCGACGCCGCCAAGAACTACAACGCCGTTGCGCCCCGACGCATGCGCTCGTGGGGCGTCAACACTTACGGCGCGTGGACAAGACCCGAACTTCTGGAAAACTCGGAAATTCCGTTCGCGCTGTTCACAAGCGCAAAAGCTCCCAAGAAACTCGAATCGCAGAAAAAGCTCAACGCGTACTGGCAGCCCGTGCCCGACTACTTCGACGAAAATTTCGAAAGGCTCACGCTCGAGGCCGTGGCGAAATCGGCGCGGCTGATGAACTCGCCGTACTGCGTGGGCGTGTTTGTGGACAACGAGCTTCCGTGGCAGACCGAAACGCTTGTGCTGCCCGCGGCGATTCTCTCGTGCAAGGCGGACCAGCCCGCGAAAATCGAGTTCAAAAAAATGCTCGAAAAGAAATACGGCGAAATCGAAAAACTCAACGCCGCGTGGAATTCCAAATACGCAGGCTGGGACGACTTCCTCGCAAAAACCGACTTCGTTCCGAAAACGAAATCGGGCAAAAACGACATGCTTAGAATCGAAAGAAAATTCTACGAAAAATATTTCCGCACATGCCGCAAGGCGGTCAAGCGCGTCGCGCCCGACACTCTCTACCTCGGCTGCCGCCTCGCGTGGACGAACGAGCTTGTCGAAAAGTCGGCGGCAAAGTTCTGCGATGTCATGAGCTACAACCTCTACCGCGACGACGTCTCCGCATTCAAACTGCCAAAGAACGCAAAAGACAAACCCGTAATCGTGGGCGAATTCCACTTCGGCAATCAGGACAGGGGCGTATTCGGCGGCGGACTCCGCGCATGCGCCACAATGCCGGAGCGCATAGAAAAATACAACACCTACGTTCTGAGCGCGGTCGAAAACCCGATAATCGTGGGGGCGCACTGGTTCCAGTACTACGACCAGCCGACGACGGGCAGAGTGGGCGACGGCGAAAATTACAGCGTGGGCTTTGTCGACATAGCCGATACCCCCGTGTACGAGGCGGTCGAAGCCGCGCGGAAAATCGCCGAAGAGATGTACGCCACAAGACTTTCGGGCGAGCGCAAAGTGAAAATCACCGAACAAAAAACAATCACCTACTAAACGCCGAAAGCGCAAAACAAAAAAGGACTCTCCGCAAACGCGGGAGTCCTTTTTTTGCCGCCGCAACGCAAAAAAATCGGCTGCGGAAATGCCGTCTACAAATTCCGCGCGAAAAGCCGACCGACGCCGCCGCAACCCGAAAAATCGGGAAGAGAAACCCGCCCTATTCTCCACGCATTCGCGCCGCAAGCATTTCCGCAAAACGCCGTTTGTCGCGCGGCGACACGCACACGCGGGCGGGCGGTTAAAAGAATCAGTCCGCGACTTTTTCGAGCAATATCAGCATGCTTGCGCAACGCTTTTTCGTCGGCACAAGAAGTCCGTCCTCCATCAGTTTTTTTCCCGAAATTTTCGCGCCGTCCGACGGTAGCGCGGACTTTTCGTCCGCCCCGTACATGCCGATTTCGCGGACGGAATATACGGAGTTCGGGTCAAGCCCCTTCAACTTCACGGTTTGGTCGGACTCGTCGTTTTTCGTCTGGTAGACGAAGACGACCGCCTTTCCGTCGAGCACGGTCATCGCCGCAGACTGCGCGTGCTCGTAGGGCGATTTCAGCCTGTAATAGTCGCCTTTCGAAGTTATCGGGCGCACCGTGTTTTTGTAGAGGGCGATGCTGCGCCTGATGTAGTCGCGGTCGGCGGGCGAGAGCTTGGAAACGTCGATATCGTAGCCGAGCGCGCCGCTCATCGCGACGTCGGTGCGGAACTTCATCGGCTGGCGTCCCATGTTGGTTATGTGCGCCGACACCGCATTCTGCGGATAGAAGTGCATGAAAAACCACTGGATTTTCACGCGGTCGGAAGGCACAGTGTTGTCGCTCGCCCAGAACGATTCGAAGTTCGCAAGCGACGCAAAATCCACGCGCCCGCCGCCGCCCGAACAGAGCATTGCCGCAACGTTCGGGAACGATTCGGAAAAATGCCGCATGCGTTCGAGAAGGTTTTTGTTGTAGTCGAAAATCGCGTTGCCCTTTTTCCCGCGCGGCAGATACGCCGACACGGGCTGGTAGATGCAGCAGTTGGCGTCCCACTTGACGTATTTCAGCGGATTCGGACGGACGACCGACTCGAAAATTCCGTCGATAAACGCGTTCACTTCGGGGTTGGAAAGGTCGAGAACAAGCTGGTTGCGTCCGAGCACATAGCCGCGGTTTTTAGAGCACAAAGCCCAGTCGGGGCGCGATTCGAAAAGCTCGCTCTTGGGGCTTATCATTTCGGGTTCAAGCCAAATGCCGAAGCCCATTCCGCGCTTTTGCGCCTCTTCGCAGAGAAAGCCTATGCCGTGCGGAAGCTTGCCCTCGGCGACAACCCAGTCGCCGAGACTGCTGTTGTCGCGATTGCGGACATACTTTTTCCCGAACCAGCCGTCGTCGAGCAGGAATATATCTACGCCCAAATCCTTCGAATGCTCGAAAAGCGAAACGAGCTTCGCCTCGTCGAAATTCATGTGCGTAGCCTCCCAGTTGTTCAGCAGCACGGGACGCGGATTTTCGGGATTTCTGAGCGAATATTTCCGCGCCCAGTTGTGGAAGTTGCGCGTCAAACCAGCCCTGCCCTTTTCGGAAAACGACCACGCGGTTTTCGGCGTCTCGATGCTCTCGCCCGAAGCGAGATAATAGTCGCCCCCGATGTTGTCGGCGGCGAGGGTCGCGCGGAGAACGCCCGTCGAATCCAAATCGAAGCGCATGTTGAAACTCCCCGGCCACATTACCGCGCCGCCGATTACCCTGCCGCCGTCCTCGCGCGACGCGGCGTTTTCGGAGACGAAGAACATCGGCGCAAGCATTCTGTGCGCGCGGGAGCCGAGATTGCTTTCAAGCACCTTGCGCCCGCGCGTCAAACGCTCTTCGGAAAGCCCCGACTCGTGAAAATACGTTCCCGAAAATTGCGTCAGCCAATACTCCTTCGCCGAAAACATCAGCGAAGCCGACGCGAACTTCCGCAGACGCACTCCGCCGTTTTCGCGGTTCGTTATCTTCGACCAAATCTGAATGACGTCCTCGTTTTTGAACGCGCGGAAATGCAGCTCCACATAAAATTCGTGCGCTGGGTCTTTGAGAAAAATCGTCGTGTCCTCAACGTTCGGGTCTTTGTCGGAAACGCGCGAATCGGCTTTTACAAACTCCAAGCGCGTGGAGACGTCGCCGTCGGAGTGCTCCGCCTGCAAGGAGGCGTCGCCGAGAAAGCCGTCGCCCGCGGTCGGATAAAACAGGAACTGCTGGACAAGCTCGTCGGTCTTTTTGAACGGCGCGAAAGAGTCTCCCAAAGCCCCGTATCCGCGAACGCTAAGAAGCCCGTCCGACTCGCGGAAGAGCGCGATTTTCGAATTTTTCGTCGCGACGGCAATTTCGTTCGAAAATGCCGAAAGCGCGATAGACAACATAGATAATAATAGCAATAATCCCCTTTTCATATTCGGAATATTCTCCGAAAAACGCACGGAGAAATCAACACAATTATCGCCGCCTTAACCTGAAATCGGGAAGACAACCCCGCCCTACTCGCCGCGCATTCGCGCCGCAAGCATTTCCGCAAAACGCCGTTTGTCGCGCGGCGACACGC
>JAJXPD010000005.1:0-1850 GCA_021641325.1 Opitutales bacterium | reverse complement strand
ACACGCTCAGCCGCTTTCCCGACTTGCCGTCGTAGCTTATTTCCATTCGGTCGAGCGAACAGGCGGGCGCGGACATTATATCGAAAGTGTCGCGGAAATTTCTTATGTCGGAATACGGAATCCTAATGCTCCAAAATACGCGGATTTCAAGACAGGCTTCGCCGAAAACGTAGCGGCAATTCCATATGCCATAAAATACGATTGAGAATACAAAAATATCAAACAATGCGAACGCCGCAAACGCGCAGCAGTCGCCGTCCCAAAGCAGGAAAAACGCCGCGCACGCGGCAAGCGCAAACGCTCCGCCAAACAGCCACACAAGCCAAGCGTCCACTTTCGAATAAAAAACGTTTTCGGTATCCCGCCGCACATCCGCGCCTTTCAACCCAATTATTAAGACATCGCCGCCGCGCGTTCAAGCCTTTTCGCCCGCCGCGCAATAAAAGCTTTACCGCAACCGCCGCCGCCGCGCTTTATGATTCAAGCCATGATTCAAAACAAACACAGAAGAGCTTTCCTGAAAAACGGGGCTTGCCCTGCCGTTCGCATTCGGCAAGCTTCTCGCGGCGCAAAACGACGCCGACGCAAAAGAGCCGCCGCCCTCCTCACCGCATAACCCGCCCGACACAAAACAAGAGCCTTTCGAAATTCCGAAAGGCTCTTTTGTTATCAATGAAATGCCGTTTGCTTCTATCTACTACAAGACGATTTCCACGACCTTATCGATGTCATTCGGCACGGAGTCAAAAGAAATGACAATGCCGCCGTCGACTTTCTGCACCTTCACGGCTTTCTTGCTTGCGAAGTCGAAAGCTTTCTTAACCTCGCGCTCGCCGATGGGGAGGAAGAGCGACTTGTCTTTGAGGTTAAGGATATGCACAAAAAGGCGGTTGCCCTTTTGGGTTGTTACCCCCCAATCATGGGGCGCAACAATGCCGCCGCGCGTGCCGTAAATCGTCTCGCCGTAAACCTTCATCCATTTTCCCATTTCCGCCAATCTATCCAATGCGACGGCGGGAAGCTCGCCATTGGGCTGGGGTCCGATATTCATGAGCAAGTTGGCGTTCTTGCCTGCCGCATTCACGAGATAATGAATCAAGGTCTTTGTTGATTTATAATTCTTGTCGGCGATTTTATACCCCCACATGCCGTTCATCGTCTCGCATGTTTCGAGCGGCAGATGGCTGACATCTTGCCCCGAGAGCCCCGCCTTGTTTTCGCCGGGGAGGTCGCGCTCAAACATCTGAAAGTCTTCTCCCTCGAAAGGCACTTTGTGGTGGTTATTGCCGATGAGGCAGGCGGGCTGCAAGCGGTGTATCAATTCGTATTGCTCGGGCAGTTGCCAGTCGAAATTTGGGTTGTTGTTTTGATCCCACAGACCATCGAACCATATTGCGCCTATCTTGCCATAGTTTGTCAAGATTTCGGTAAGCTGGTTGTTCATGAACTTGTAATAGCTCTTCCAATCTCCCTGCGGATTGGGACGCCCCGTGCCTCTGCCAGTTTTACCCCATACAGCGTCCTCGCGATACCAGTCGATATGCGAGTAATAGATATGCAAGCGGATTCCCTGCTTGTGGCATTCGTCGGCAAGCTCTTTCAAAATATCGCGCTTGAACGGAGTTGCGTCAACGATGTTGTAATCGGAATACTTTGTATTGAACATCGAAAAGCCGTCGTGATGGCGGGAGGTGAAGCAGATGTACTTTGCACCCGACGCCTTGATGGCAGACACCCACTTTGCGGCATCAAACTTGGACGGATAAAAACCCTCCGCCAACTTGGCATATTCCTTGTAATTCAAGTTCTTCTGAGACATCGTCCATTCCCCTGAGGCAAGCATGCTATAC
>JAJXPD010000306.1 GCA_021641325.1 Opitutales bacterium | reverse complement strand
GCCGTCCGCAAAGCCCGAAGAGGAACATTCCCCCGCCGCCGCCCGCCGACACGCCGCGCGCGCGTTCCATGCTCTCGGTCCATTCGTCGAAATAGTCCGACGGAATTTTGCGCTCGAAAAGCTCTTTCGCCGCGTCGGAATAGACGCCGCAATTCACGCAGTGCACGCATTCGCCGAGTTTTTCGCACGTCGAATTTCCCCAAATGCCGATGTCGTTCCAGCAGCGGACTCCGCTCATAACGCGCCCTCCAAAACCTTTGCAATATCGACGAGCGCGAGCGAATTTCCGCCGTACTCCGCGTTCCTGTACGCGTCGCCCTCCGCGCCCGAAAGCGCGGATTCGGGAAATTCGGCAACCAGCCCCACCCGCTCGACGACAAGCGCGATTTTCTCGGAATCGCCGCGCGGCGTTGCTATTATGTGCCGCGTGCCGAAGAGCCGTTCGGCGGGCTTTCCCGTGATTGCGTAGTTGAGGTCGAAGGCGGGAATTTTCGAATCGCCGTCGCCGTGCCAGCCCACGAACGGAAGCGGGCGCGACGCGTCGGCGTGGAGGTCGAACGCGGGCGAAACCGTGCAGACGTATTTCAAATCCACGGCGCAGAGTTTGCCTCCCGCCGAAAAGGTCAGCGCGAACATGCTACGCGTCCCCCCTTTCGCCGAAGCCGCGCAACGCCGACGAAAGCCTTTCGGAGGCCTCGCGCAGTTTCGAGCCGCCCGCGACAATCCCGCGCCGAAGCACGGCGGAGCGTTTCAAGATGTCGTCCAGACCCGACATTGTGTCGGACATTTTGGAAAGTTCGGCGCGTTGCGAACGCACGTTTTCGGCAAGCCGCGCCGCGTGGGGAGCGACGGTCTGAATCCTCGCGGCGAGGTCGTCCATTTCGGAGATTATGCGCGAAATTTCCGCGCCGCCCGCGCGTACCTCGTCGGAGAATTTCTCCATTTCCGACACACCGGAGGCAACCGCCGTGCGCGTGTCCTTGACGATGTTTTCGATGTCGTCGGCAGCCGCCGCGGCGGCGTGCGCGGAGGGTGTCGGCGCGTTGCCGCTGTGGGGATTTTTGCTATT
>JAJXPD010000135.1 GCA_021641325.1 Opitutales bacterium | reverse complement strand
CTTCTACCCTCATCCCACTATCTTTGACGATGAGCGGATTATATCCGACCTCCGTTCAACTCGAATTTTTAGAAATTACATAATTCGGTTCGGTCGGATAGATGACTGTTGAATAAGCTTTTTGGATCGTGAGAATTTTTGAGAATTCTCACGATTTTTTTATGCAAATGATGTTCGTTCGTTTCTTATGCGAGGGATAGGTCTCTAACCTGAGAAATGTGGAAAAAATTGAATGAAAGGGAAATGTTGCTTCTGCCTTTGTTTTACTGCGGTTGAGGGGCAAGAATGTTGGAAAAATATGCAGGCACAAAAAAACGGAACTGTGGAATAAAATCCTGTCAGTTCCGTTTTTCAATTTCAGTGGCTGTTCAGGTAGGGATCGAACCTACGACCAAGTGATTAACAGTCACCTGCTCTACCGCTGAGCTACTGAACATCAATCACTGAAATATATGCCTTGTAGTTTCTTTCTTTTCGACGGTTTGTCAATGCAAAATTTTATTTTTTTTATGCTTTTTTATCGCCGCGATTTCAACTCGCCCTCAACGCGCCGACCAACGATTTGATGTCGCTTTCGTAGCGTCTTTTTGCGGGCGCGATTTCCCGCCCGAATTTTACGAGCTTTATCAGCAGTTTTGGCGACTTCGCCAATGCCGCCGCCGTCCGCAATATCGAAATTTCGAGTCCGCCCGTTTCCATGTTCATTGTGGACTGGAAAAATGACGGCGGTATGTCCGATTCGAGCGAGTCGCTCACCCAGCGGAGGTGCGAGAATTTTATGCCGCGTTCCTTTGCCGCATTTTCGAAAAGTGTGCCCTCCATATCGACTCCCGCGAAGCCGCTGTCGCCGAGTTCCAATTTGCGTTTTGTGTCGGCGATTCTCCCGACTGTCACGATTTCCGCCTCTCTGCCCCCGAATTTGCGGGCGAGCGTTTTTAATGTGTCGTCGTCGGTTTTGAAAATGAAGTCGCCGTTTTTCATATCCGTGCGGCACGCTCCGCAGAAGCCTGCGAGTATTACGTGTGTCGGGCGGAGTTCGTCGATTTTCCCCCGCACGCGTTCGGCCGCCGCCGCGCAGCCGACTCCCGACGCGAGCGCGGAGACGTTTCCGCGTGTCGCCGCCGCGCCCAATTTCGGCTTTCCCTTGTATCCGAGAGCCGCGAACACGGGCGCCGCCTCGAAAACCGTGGGCGATACAATCAGAAATTTCTCCATGGCTATATCTCGAAGTCTTGCGAGCTTTTCGCCGCCGATTCCATTGTGCACGGAAGTCCCGACTGAACCCAGTCGCCGCAGACGCGCATGTTTTCGAAGTCGGAGAAATCCGATGCCTTCGGGCGGGCGCGTTCGCTTTTCGTGTCGGCGGAAATCGTAGCTCCCACGAACGTAGACGGCAGGACGGCGGAGATTTCGACCTCCCCGAAAAACTTTTTCAGTTCCGTTTTCAGCAGTGTTTCCGCCGCCGCTTTTGTCGGCATGACCGAGCTTGCGCTGATTGTTATTCCGTAGACGTGTCCGCCGTTCGATGGCTTTCTGAAAATCCAGTGGAGGGGCGAGCCTATGAGGCACGCGTATTCGCCGTCGAGAAGTTCGCGGTTTGTTTCGAAGTATATGTTTGTGATGTCGGTTTCGACGATGTCCGAGAGCCGCCGTTTTACGGCGGAGTTTTCGGGCAGAAGTTTTGCGAGCGTTTTAAAGCCGAGCGCGGGCACGAAAACGTCGCACGCGGCGAAGTCGCACTTGTTTGTCGAGATTCCCGCGATTCTCTTTCCGTCGGAGTGCAGTTTTTCGACGGTTTCGTTTGTGAAGACGTTTCCGCCGACGCCTTTAATGTAGAGCGCGGCGGGCGCGAGCGCGTCGGCAATCGGCTTTTGCGGCAGGTAGAGCACGCCGTTGATTCCGCCGCCGAGCACCGATTTTTTCGCGGTGTCGAGCATGAGCGTTGCGTCGGTTTCGGCGAGCGGCGTGTTGAGCGCGGACACGCAGAACGGCTCCCAGAAGTTGGCGATTCCCTCCGCGCCGATTTTCATGCGTTCGAGGTACGCGAGCGCGGTTTCGCCGTCGCGGGCGTTTGCAAGACCGAGTTTGAGCTTGACGAAAAGCGGGAGGTTTTTGCGCATGCCGTCGAGCTTTCCGTAGGCGAGGCACGCGAGCGTTCTTTTAAGGAATCCCGCGCGTTTGTCGGGAAATTTGACGAGCGTTTTTTTGCCGCCGCCGAAGAGAAATTCCATCGATTTTGTCGGCGCGAAGAAGTCCGACGTGCCGAGGGTGTCGAGTATGCCGAAGAAGTTGCGGTAGCAGCCCATTGCGGCGTGGCTTGCGTTGTCGAGCCTGCTGCCGTTCCAGTCGAGCGCGGCGCATCTGCCGCCGATATGCGATTTTGCCTCGTACAGCGATACGTCGAAGCCTTCGAGCGCGAGCCGCAACGCCGCGCCGATTCCCGCGACACCCGCGCCCGCGACGATTGCGCGCCCGCACTTTTTGCCCGTCGGTTCCGGCTGTTTCGAGCGTCTTATTGCGCCGAGCGCGAGCGCGATTTTCCGCGGTTTGGAGATTTTCAGCGTTTCCCTCGCAAGCAGGAATCCGCGTTTTTTGATGGTTTCCAATATTTCCTCGTAGATTGCCCACATGACGAGCGCGGGCGCGAGGGCGCGTTTGTCCTCCGCTTGCAGCAGTCTGCGCGACTTGTTGAAAAAGTGTTTTGCGCGGAAGTACATGAACGCGAAAAGCCGCCGGCAGTTGTCGGCATGCGGGCGTTCGAGCAGGTCGGCGCGCGAGACTCCGAACGCCTCCATTTCGCTTGCCGGAATGTAGACGCGCCCGTGCGAGGCGATGTCGTCGAGCACGTCGCGGAGAATGTTCGTAAATTGCAGCGCGTAGCCGAGCGATTCGGCGAACTCCTTTGTTCGTTCGTTTTTGAAGCCGAAGATGTATATCGACACAAGCCCCACTGCCGACGCCACGCCGTAGCAGTATTTGCGCACGTCTTCGAAAGTTTCGAAAGGGTCGTCGTAGGTGTCGCGCAGGACGCCGTCGATGATGTCGAGCACGTACTGGCGCGGAATGTTTCTGCGGCGCACGAGCGACCTCATTTCCTCGCCGAGCGGGGAGATTGGGGCGTCGGAGTCGTACGCGGCGTCTATTTCGCGCTTCCAGTCGCCGAGGATTTTCCTGCGCTCGTCTTTGGGGCGCACCTCTTCGTCGGCGATGTCGTCCATGAGGCGGCAGAAGGCGTAGAATGTTTCCATGTCGCGCGCGCGGTCTTTTTCCATGCAGAAAAACGCGAATGCGAGGTTCGATTTTTTGCGCTCGCGCACGTGGTACGCGCTTTCGGAGTTTTCGGCGTCCATTTTAAAAGAGTGCGGACATTAAAAGTTTGACCTTGTCGGCGGCGTTGAGCGACGGGCGTTTCGAGAGCGTGTCGTAGTTTTGCGACGCTATTTTTTTGAGAATCGCGCGTCCGCCCTCCACCGTGATTTTTATTTCGAGGCTCAGCGGGAACGGCAGGTGTTTGATGAGCCGCTCGCCCGACTTGAACATTTTTTCCGTCCTTTCGCATTCGAATTTCACGATGTCCTTCACGCGCGCGCTTGCGGAGTCTGCGAAGATTTCGGCTTCTTCCGCGCCGCGCCAGTCGGACTGCGGAACGTAGATTCTGTTTTTTGCGCGGTCCACCGACATGTCCTGCCAGAAGTTCGCAAGTTGCAGCGCCGAGCAGATGTCGTCGGAGTATCCGAATAGCTCGTCGTTGCGGATTCCGTGCAGAATGAGCACGAGGCGTCCGACGGGGTTTGCGCTGCGGCGGCAGTAGTCGAGGAGTTCGGGGAAGTCGGCGTAGCGTTTTTTCACGACGTCCTGCTTGAACGCGCTCACGAGGTCGCGCAGAAGCTGTACGGGAATGCCGAATTTCCGCACGGTGTCGGCGACTGCCGCGAATATCCAGCTCCACTTGGGGTCGAGCGCGTCGGGGGCGGCGTCGAGCTGGGCTTCGAATTTTTCGAGATTTTCAATTCTTACGGGGTCGTCTGCTGCGATTGATTCATGCTCTTCGTCGGCGATGTCGTCGGCGGTGCGGGCGAACGCGTAGATTGCTGCGACGTGCGGGCGGATTTTCTTCGGCACCATTTTTGCGACGGGAAAATTCTCGTAGTGGCTGTCTGCGAGCTCCCGACACTTGCGGTACGACTCCTCTAAATTCGGAACTTGTGGCATTTGCGTTAAGGTATTAAATTTTTGCTGGGCGTGTCGAGCAAAATGGACTACGCCATTTCGCGCGAGGATTCTATTTTAAGCGCGCCGTTTTCGCTTTCGGCGAGCGTGGACGGGTCGAAGAACGCGGAGAAGGCAATCATTGCGGCGTTGTCGCCCCTGTATTCGCGGGGGGCGACGAGGAACTTTGCCCCCCGCGTTTTTGCGAGCTTTTCGAACGCCTCCACGAACGCGCCGTTGTTCGACACTCCGCCCGAAATTCCCACGCTTGCGTAGTTCCCGCGTTTTGCGAAGAAGTCGGCGCGGCGTTTCAGCTGCTCGACGACCGCGAACTGGTAGCTTGCGCAGATGTCGGGCTTGCGAAGCCCGATTTCTTCGGGCGAAAGTTTTTGCAGGTGGTAGCGCAGGCTTGTTTTCAGCCCCGAAAAGCTGAAATCGGGGTCGTCTTCAATCTTCCTGTTCTGCCCGTAGGGGAAGAGCGTTTTGTCTATTTTCCCTCCGTGTGCGGTTTTCTCCAAAATCGGCGCTCCGGGGTAGGGCATGCCGAGCAGTTTTGCGCCCTTGTCGAGAGCCTCTCCCGCGGCGTCGTCAACGGTTTCGGCGAGGACGCGCATTTTTTTGTTTTCGTCAAGCTCGAACAGCACCGTGTTGCCGCCCGACACCGCAAGCCCCAAGTGGGGCAGGAGGTCGGCGAGGTTTTTCCCGAAATTTTCGGGGTCCTGCGCGTGGACGGGTATGAACGGCGAATACGCGTGCCCGCGCAGGTGGTTTGCGCCGAAAAGCGGAATTTTAAGCATCGCCGCCGCCGCGGACGCGCAGGCGACGCCCATGGCAAGGCAGTTCGGAAGCCCCGGCCCCGACGTCGCGGCAATCATGTCCACGCCCTTGAAGTGCTCCGACTTCGAGATTTTCGAAATCAGCGCGGGCAGTTTTTTTAGGTGCTCCGAGCTTGCCAAGTCGGGCACGACGCCCCCGTAGAGCGCGTGCAGGTCTATCTGCGAGTGAATCAGGCTTTCGAGCACGCCGATTTTCGGGTCGAAAATGGCGACCGCCGATTCGTCGCAGGAGCTTTCTATTCCCAAAATCCTCATTTTGCCGCCCTCCGTTTCGGCTCTTTGCACGCGCCGCGC
The DNA here is from genome assembly GCA_021641325.1 of Opitutales bacterium. GTDB lineage: Bacteria > Verrucomicrobiota > Verrucomicrobiia > Opitutales > Intestinicryptomonadaceae > Merdousia. Next base: position 637 of record JAJXPD010000135.1, on the reverse strand, counting down.
AGGCGGCCCTCCATGAGCGATTCGTCGTAGAGGCAGTCGAAGCGTCCGTCGCGCCTGAACGAGAAGCACGCTTTTTTGCCGACCACGACGTGCTCGATAAGGCTCAGGTGTATCGGCTTGCACGCCTCCGAAAGGCGCATTGTAAGGCGTATGTCTTCGAGCGACGGCGTGGGGTCTCCGCTCGGGTGGTTGTGGGCTACGGCGATGCTCGCCGCGCCGTGCTTGTTTGCGGTTTCTATGATCTTGCGCACGTCGATGCTCGTTGACGACACGCTTCCCTCGAAAATCCTGACCGAGCCGTTCGGGATAATTTTTAGCTTTGCGTCGAAGCATACAAGCTCGAAGACTTCGGACGGCTCGGAGGCGATTTTCGATTTGAAATATTTTACGAGCTTTGCGATTGTCCCGATTTCGTCGGTCGGCGATTCAAGCTCGTTTTCGTGGTAGAGCGTGATGAGGTTTTTGAGGAGCGAAATTCCGAGCGCGGAGGATTCGCCTATCCCCTTTACCGCGCGGAGTTCCTCGACGGGCGCGTCTATGATTCCGCGTATGTTGCCGAATTTGTGCAGGAGCGATTTCGCCACTGGCTTTACGTCTATTCGCGGCACGAAGTATGTGAGAAGCAGCTCCACGCGCT
>JAJXPD010000305.1 GCA_021641325.1 Opitutales bacterium | reverse complement strand
ATTTAGAACAGCGTTCAGCCATTTGCGGTCGGACGAAATTTCCGTTATTTTAAGGCACTTTTGACCGTCTTTTTCGACGACTTCAAAACGCCCCACCTCGACCGAAATCGGCAGGCTTTCGCCCGCGAGCGTCGCCCTGAACGAGCACTTCGCGGCGTCGGTATCAAGCTCCACGCCGATGTCGCCGCCCTCCAAGTACTGCGGGAATTTGTTTCTGATGTAGCCTTCGAGGGCGACCGATTTGAATTTGTCGAGCATATTAGCCATTGTTATTTCCTGTATTTTTGTATTAAAGAGTATGCGTCGTTGACGCGGCAGAGTTCGTCCTGCAAAGCCTTCAAGGCGTAGTCGCCTATTCCCTTGCTTTTGAGAATGTCGGGGTGAAGCTCCCTGCATTTTTCGCGGTAGACGCGCTTGATTTCGGCGTCGGAGGCGGAAGGCTCCACGCCGAGCACCGCGTACGCCTCGGAAAGCTCCGAGCGCGAAACCTCGCGGGACGCGCCGCCGCCGTTCGAGCCTCCCCGCGAGCCGTCGAAATAATGCCATTCCAAGCCCAAGCGGTTTGCCGCCCCGCGCAGAGCCTCGGCAACTTCGGGCTTCGCGCCGCCGTCGGCAAACGCCACCCGCGCCAAGACCGCAAACGCCGCGCGGCGCATTTCGGAAGTCGGGAACGCGTCGGCGAGCCGCTCCACGGAGTCGAAAAACGAAAGTCCGTCCGACTTCGCCGCGCGGAAGCATTCAATGGCCCTTTTGCGCATTTCCGGGGAAAAATTCAAGTCGGAGAAAATGCGCTCTATTTCGCGGATTTCGGCGTCGCTTATGTGCCCGTCGATTTTCGCGAGCTTTGCGACGGCGTAGAAAAGCGCGGGCATGCCTTCGGCGAAGGCGTTTTCGCGTCGGGCGGCGGCGGACGAAGCCGAGTCGAAAAAGTGCCCCGCCGCCAGACCGAGAGCCGCCCCCCACGGGCCTCCCGCGAGTCCTCCCAAAATTGCGCCTAAAATTTTTCCTTTCATCGTAGTAAAGCCGCCATTTTTTCCGAACCGCGCCGACATTGCGAGATTTTTTTTGCG
>JAJXPD010000304.1 GCA_021641325.1 Opitutales bacterium | reverse complement strand
GCCCCCACCCCCGAAAAACGCAAAGGCGCGTTAATGGACAAAATCAGAATCCTCTACACTTCAATGAACATACTCGCAACAATTTCCGCCGCGTCGGCATTCGTCTTTTTTTTCGCAATGGGAAAGCCCGAATGGGCGACGCCCGAAAACGGCTGCCTTGAAATCACGCAGGCAGTCATTCTTACAGCAACGCTCGCGCTTTTCATAACCGCGCTGTGCCGCAGGGGAAACAAAAACGAAAAATGGATTACCCTTTTCATGGCGGTGCTCTGCTACGCGTTCATTCTGCGCGAGGTCGATTTCGACAAAATGGGGCTGCCCGACGCCCTCGTTTTCATGCTCTACGGACACGGGAGAACGGCGGCGATAGTCGCGGGCTTCGCGGTCGCGCTGATAGGAGCGGCGCTCAGCTTCAAGACATACGTCAGGTCGTCGCTGCGGCTAATGTTTTCAAAACGCGGATTCCTGCTTGCGGCGTCCTGCGCCATGCTCTGGACGGGCTACTTTTTCGAGCACCATACAAAGCTGGAGTCCAACGAATTTTTCGAGGAGTTTTTCGAGCTGTCGGGCTACGTTCTGCTTCTCTCCGAAGCGTACAAGACGGAGCTTATCTCCGAGGGCAAAGACACGCCGCAAAACGCATAGACGGCGAGCATGGTTCTTTCGCCCTGTGGGCCGATGAGGCGGCCGGCATACTGGCGACAATATGCCAAAATTCACAGCGCAAACGCGCAAGCGAAGCCGCCGAAGAATCTTCTACGGCGCGAATCGGCGGCATGCGGGCAAAAAAAAATCGGCGGAGCTTCGCGCTCCGCCGAAATGCGACCGGCTATTTTCTCCTGCGGCAAACCGCCAATCCGACGGCGATTGCCCCGAAGATTGCCGCCCATTCGGCGGGTTCGGGAATCGCCGTGGCGAAGTAGTAGTTTTTGCCGTCTATCTCGGTTTTTCCGAATTTGAGCCTGTCGTCGCCCATTTTGTTGCCGTCGGAATCGATAAACGAAATCATCTGCGACTTTGACGCATGGGTTATCGTGATTGTACCGTCGGCAAAACCGTCGGACGTTACTATATTTTCGAGAAA
>JAJXPD010000134.1 GCA_021641325.1 Opitutales bacterium | reverse complement strand
TGCCTGAACTCCTCGCGCTTGTGGACGTTCGAAATGTGCACCTCGACAAACTTCATGCCCGACCCCGCCATGCTGTCGCGAAGCGCGACGCTCGTATGCGTAAACGCCGCGGGATTGATGATTGCAAGCTTTACGCCGGCGTCGGCAAGCTCCGCGATTTTGTCGATAATCGCGCCCTCGTGGTTCGACTGGAACGGAATTATTTCCACGCCGAGCTTTTCGGCTTCGGCCGCGAGCGATTCCGTCAGGTCCGCCAAAGTTTCGCTGCCGTAGATTTGCGGCTCGCGCCTGCCGAGCCTGTCCAAGTTTGCGCCGTTGATTACCGCTATTTTTTTCATGCCAGCATTTTGACGGTTTCGCGCCCGAAAAACAAGGTGAAAATTACAGAGGGTTCTGCATTTCGATAAAACTGCATTTCAGCCCGAACTTTTCCGCCACAAGCTCGCCGAGAGCCGCCGCGCCGAAACGCTCGGTTGCGTAGTGCCCGCAGGGGTAGAGGTTGAGGCGCATTTCCTGAGCCATTGTAAAATGCCGCTGGCGAAGCTCTCCGCAAACGAGGGTGTCTATTCCGATTTCGCGCAGGTGCGGAACGGCGTCGCCGCAGCTGCCCGAGCAAATCGCGATTCTTTCGGGGTTCGCAGAGCCGAACGCGATTTCCTTGTAGGTGTTCGGAAAAAGCCCAGCGAGCTTCGAGGCAAGCTCGGCGCGTCCGCCCTTCGGGGCTTCCGCAACCACGCCGATTTTCGCGCCCTCGCATTCGAAGCACCTGTCAACAATCTTTAAGCCCAGAGCGCGGGCAATCAGCACGTTGTTGCCTATGGTGTCGTGCGCGTCGAGCGGCAGGTGGACCGAGTATACAGCGATGTCGCCGTCGATAAGCGTTTTGACTTTCTCGTAGACGCCGCCCACGACGGGTTCGGGCGGATTCCAGAACAGCCCGTGGTGGACAATAAGCAGGTTCGCGCCGAGGTGCGCGGCTATGCCGATTTCCGCGCCGCCCGCGTCGACGGCGGCGGCGATGCGCGTTATGTTGCCGCTGTTTTCGAATTGAAGCCCGTTGTGCGCGGGGGGAAAATCGCGCATTTTTGAGACGCCGCAGAATTCGTCGAGAAATTCCACGACTTCCGAAAGTTTTACGTTTTTAACCATTGCATTCCCTTTCTTTTTGCGCAAATCCGCGCCCGTAATTGTTGAAAACCGTTGCGGCAAAACTCCGCGGAAAATCCGCCCAGACGTCCGCCGGCAATCTCACCCGACACTACGGCGCGCGCCCCGAAACGGCTCGGAAGTTTTTACGACACCCGCGCGGACTTGCGCAAGAAAAATATTAAAACGGGTGTCCGCGCTATCCGATTTTATCCAGAGCGGATTCGCGCTCGAAGAGCGTCGGGTGCGAGTAGTAGAACGCGCTGTACGCGGGGTGCGGGGTAAGGTTGCCGAGATTCTTTTTGTGGAGTTTGCGCAGCGCCGACTTCAAATTCTCCGCGCCGCAAAGCTTTGCCGCAAACGCGTCGGCCTCGTACTCGTTCGCGCGCGAAAACGCGTTCAGCAGCGGCGTGAGCCAGAACGTGAACAGCCCCGCGAACATCGAGAACATCAGCAGCACCGGCCCGAAGCCCGTCGCCTCGCAGAATCCGAAGCCGAGGTAGAACCACTCGCTTTCCGCAAGCCAGCCCATGACAAAAAACGTCGCGAACGTCATCGCAAAATTCATCGCCATCATTTTCAGAATGTGCCCGCGCTTGTAGTGCCCTATTTCGTGCGCCAAGACCGCCTCGATTTCGGGAACGGTGAGCTGCTCCACGAGCGTGTCGAAAAGCACTATTCTGCGGAAGCGTCCGAAGCCCGTGAAAAACGCGTTCGAATGCGAGCTGCGCTTGCTGCCGTCCATGACCTGAATCGCGCTCGTGTGGAAGCCGCCGCGGTCGGCTACGCCGAGCAGCGCGGTTTTCAGTTCGCCGTCGGGCAGGTCTTCGAGCTTGTTGAAAAGCGGCATCACAAAGCGCGGGTAGACCACAATCATCACAACCTGAAACGCCGCAACCGCGAAGAAGCCCCAGAGCCACCATGTGCTTTTGAATGCCTCGGAAAACCACAGAATCAGCGTAAGAATCGGCGCGCCGAGGACAAGCCCCACGAGCAGGCTTTTGATTTTGTCGGCAATCCAAAGCCGCAGCGTGCTTTTGTTGAAACCGTATTCCTGCTCTATGACAAACTGGGAGTACAGCTCGAACGGAATGTCGGGAATCGACAGCACGACCGACATCAGAATCAGCGTGATTGCCTGCCCCCAGACGCTCGCGCCGAACGCGTCTATGCCGATGTCGAAGAGCGTCGGGATAATCCACAGCGAAAGCAGCAGGGCGAGGAAAATCGAGTTGCAGGTGTTTTCGAAAATTCCGAAGCGCGTTTTGTCTATCGTGTACGCCGCCGCCTTTTTGTAGGTGTCGGAGTCCATGAACGACGCGAACGCCTGCGGCACCGCGCCCGCGTGTTCGCGGACGCTGCGCATGTTCAGAATGTCGAGCCGCACCACCGCGGCGTATTTCACCGCCAGCAGCGCAAGCAACACGATTACGGGAATTGTCATGCCCTACTTTATCAGTTTTTTGAGGATTTCCAAAACCATCGCGGGGTTCGCCTTGCCCTTCGACGCCTTCATGACTGGCCCGACGAGCGCGTTTATCGCCTTTTCGTTGCCCGCCTTGAACTGGTCGATTGCCTTTTGGTTGCCCGCCATGGCGTCGAGGCAGAATTTTTCAAGCTCGTCGGAATTGCTGTTCTGTTTGAGTCCGCGCTTTTCGACGATTGCGTCGGCGGATTCGCCCGAAGCGTACATTTCCACGAACACTTCCTTCGCCATCTGCTTCGAGATTACGCCGCTGTCCACAATCTTGACAAGCGACGCCAAATTTTCGGGCGAAAGCTTGCATTTCGCCAGTTTCTCTGCGGTCGAGACGTGGACTGCCGCGGCTTCGGGTTCGCCGAATTCGTCGGACTGTTTTGCCGATTCCTCGCTTGCGGAAAGCTCGCGGAGAAGGTCGTTGACGAGCATGTTGGCGATTGCCTTCGGATTTTCCGGGTAGGCGGCGACCGCCTTTTCGAAATAGCCGCAGAGCGCGGGGTCGGGGCACATGACGGAGGTCGCCGAGTACGGGAGGGCGAAGTCTTTCATATACCTGCGCTGGCGGTCGAAGGGACGTTCGGGCAGTTTTGCGCGTATCGATTCGAGCAGTTCCGCCGAAATTTTGCACGGCATAAGGTCGGGATCGGGGAAGTAGCGGTAGTCGTGCGCGTCCTCCTTCGAGCGCATCGACTGCGTGATTCCGAGCTGCGCGTCGTAGCGGCGCGTTTCCTGCACAATCGGAATGCCCTTTGTTATGCAGTCTATCTGGCGGCGGATTTCGTAGTCTATGCAGTTGCGGACGTGCGAGGTCGAGTTGATGTTTTTCATCTCGACTTTCACCCCGAATTTTTCGCTTCCGACGGGGCGAATCGACACGTTGACGTCGCAGCGCATCTGCCCCTTTTCCATGTCGCAGTCGGAAATGCCCGCGGCGGAAATCGTGTTGCGCAGCGACGTGAGGTACGCGAAAACTTCGTCCGACGAGTGCATGTCGGGCTCGGAAACGATTTCCATGAGCGGCGTGCCCGCGCGGTTGTAGTCTACAAGCGAGTCGTGCGCGAAGTGCGTAAGTTTGCCGACGTCCTCCTCCAAGTGGATTCGCGTAAGCTTCACGAGCCTGTGCTCGCCCATTTCGGCGCGGTTCGCCGCGGGAAGCTCTATCTCGACATTGCCGCCGAGGCAGAGGGGCTGGTCGTACTGCGAGAGCTGGTAGTTCTTGGGGCTGTCCGGGTAGAAATAATTTTTTCTATCCCATTTTGTGATTTTGGGAATTTCGCAGCCGAGCATAAGCCCAAGCTCTATCGTCTTGCGGATAGCCTCGAAATTGAGCACGGGGAGCACCCCCGGTAGCGCCCACACGACCGCGTCGGTAAGCGTGTTCGGCGGCTCGGCGAACCTGTGCGCCACCGACGTGAACATCTTGCTGCGCGTCTTGATTTGGACGTGCGTTTCCAGACCGATTACTGCTTCGTATTGAACTTCGGACATTGTCTTTTAAAGTTGCGGATTGCGTTTGTTCCAGTCGCACGCCGACTCGTATGCGTAGGCGTAGGAGAGGAGGTTCGATTCGTCGAATGCCCTGCCTATCATTTGCAGCCCCACGGGCATGCCGTCCGACGCGAAGCCGCACGGCACCGAAATCCCGGGGAGGCCGGCAAGATTGACGTTGATTGTAAAAATGTCGCTCAGGTACATCGAGAGCGGGTCGGACGCCTTTTCGCCTACCTTGAACGCGGTGGTCGGCGACGTCGGCGCGAGTATTGCGTCGACGCTCTCGAACGCATGCTCGAAGTCGTTTCTGATGAGCGTGCGGACTTTCTGCGCGCGCAGGTAGTAGGCGTCGTAGTAGCCCGAACTGAGAACGTAGCTGCCCAGAATGATTCTGCGTTTGACCTCCTCGCCGAAGCCCTCCGCGCGGCTCTTGAAGTAGACGTCAACGACGTCCTTTGCCTTGTCGCTCCTGTGGGTGTAGCGTATGCCGTCGTAGCGGGCGAGGTTCGACGACGCCTCGGCGGTCGCTATTATATAATAGACGGGGATTGCCAAGTCGGTATGCGGAAGCGATACTTCCACGATTTCCGCGCCGAGTTCGCCGCACTTTTTAACCGCGGCCTCCACTATCGAGCGCACCTCCGGGTCGATACCCTCCGCCGAAAAATACTCTTTCGGAACGCCGAGCTTCTTGCCTTTCAACGAATCAGCCGAAAGCTTTGCGGGGTAGTTTTCGACATCGACTTTCACGCTCGTCGAGTCGAGCCTGTCGTAGCCGGCGATGTATTTGAGCACCGTCGCCGCGTCTTTCACCGACCGAGCGAACGGACCAATCTGGTCGAGCGACGACGCGAACGCAGCAAGCCCGAACCTGCTCACAAGCCCGTAGGTGGGCTTCATTCCGACGACGCCGCAGAGCGACGCGGGCTGACGTATCGAACCGCCCGTGTCTGAGCCAAGCGAAACCGCGCACTCGCCCGCCGACACCGCCGCCGCCGAGCCGCCGCTACTTCCGCCGGGAATTCTCGTCAAATCCCACGGGTTGCGCGTCTTTTGCAGCGCGCTGTTTTCGCACGACGAACCCATCGCGAATTCGTCCATGTTCAGACGTCCCCAGAAAAGCGCGCCCGCGTCTTCGAGCTTTTTCATCGCCGTGCCCGTGTAGGGGCTGACGTAGTTTTCGAGCATTTTGCTCGCGCAGGTGAGCTTCTGCCCGCGCACCGCAAGCAGGTCTTTAAGTCCCACGGGTATGCCGTCAAGCTCCGAAAGCTTTGCGCCCTTTGCGCGGCGTTCGTCCGCCTTCGCCGCGTTCGCCAAAAGTACGTCCTCGTTCGACGAAATAAACGCCCCGACCTTCCCGTCTACCGCGTTCTTTCTGTCGATAAACGCCTGAGCAAGCTCAACCGCCGAGATTTCGCGATTGTCGAGCATTGCGTCAAGCTCTCCGATGTTTTTATAGAAAATTTCGCCCATGCCAATGCCTCCCGATTCTACGCGTCGTCCACAACTTTGGGAACTACTATCTGGTTGTCGCGCTTGGCGGGTGCGTTCATGAGCGCGTCCTCCACGCTCATAGCCTCGCCCTCTACGTCGTCGCGCCACACGTTGTATATCGCGTGCGCGTGCGCGCTCGGCTCGACGTTCGATACGTCGATTTCCGAAAGCTTCTTGAAATATCCCAGTATTTGCCCCAACTGCTTCGAATACATCTCCTTCTCGGCCTCCGTCAATTCTATACGCGCAAGCCGCGCCACATATTCGATGTCTATTTCTCCTGTATTTGCCATATCTCTATAATCTCACAAATCTATCGAACGGAGACAAGAAAAATTGACACACGCCACGAGGAAAATTCAGAAGCAGAAATCTAAAAAACTTCGTGCGTAAGCACTCTAATTTTAGGCGCGTCAAAGTGCCGTTCAGGCG
>JAJXPD010000303.1 GCA_021641325.1 Opitutales bacterium | reverse complement strand
ATGTAGAACACGTTGCCCTCGAACTCCGCCCCATTGCCGCCCGACGAAAAGTAGGCGGGCGCGCCCCACATGATGTTATTGCGGATTGTCAGCCCCTCAACCGGTTTGCGCTCGTAGGAGAGCAGCGACGAGTCCACAGTGTATGGCGTGTCGAATTCGTTGAAGCCCGAATCAAAGGCGATGTTGTCGGAAAATTCGCAGTTTTCGTAGACGCTTTTTTCGTGCACCGTGGCGGTCCAGTGTTCAAACGCCTGACGGCAGCGCAGAAATTTGTTTTTGCGGAAGACGATGTTTTTGGGTCGCGACTTTTTGCCGAGGTGTCCCTGAATCGTCGAGCCGCAGTCGAACGTGCGCGAGATTGCGCAGTTTTCTACGAGGTTGTTGTTGCAAGGGTCGCCTTCGCTCATCCAAAATTCGATTCCGTTGCCGAAGCGCACCCACGTTTTGTAGCTGCGCAGAATTGAGCCTCCGATAAGGTCGATGTCGATATTGTAGAATTTGCAGTTCCAAGTTTTACTGATTCCGTGCGCCCCGAAGCCCTTGACCGCCACGTTTTGCACGGTGCAGTTGCGCAGGTTGCGTATGCCGAAATTGTAGGGCAGAAGCGCGATTTTTTTTGCGAGCTTCGACGGGTGTGTCGGGCACTTGAAAAACAGGTGCGTGAACTTGTTGTTTTTGGGGGAGACTTCGCTTTTTTCGGCGTCGGACACCCAGAAGTCGCCGGTATCGCGCATGTTTTTGTAGTGGCGCGTCAGGCAGCCGTAAAGTCGGTCGTTTTCGATGTCGTAGACCGCTCCGATGTTGTTTTGTTCGCCGTCCGCCCTGAATCCCGAAAATGCCGAGTGTTTTGTGAGGCCGAGCCGCCAGACGCCGTCGGGGAGCTTCTCCCACGCGTCCGATTTTTCGAGGATTTTCAGCCCGCATAGGAGCGGCTTTTCGCCCTCCCCGTAGGCGTCTATTTGCGAGTTCTTGAAGCCGCTAAGCGATTCGAAGAAAACGTCGCCGCGTTTCAGAAACAGGTTTACGCCGTCTTTGGGGGCGGCGGCGATTGTGCGAAGTGGGGCGGAAATAGTGCCGTCGTTTCTGTCGTCGCCCGACGACGACGAAACGTAGA
>JAJXPD010000133.1 GCA_021641325.1 Opitutales bacterium | reverse complement strand
CGTGATTATCGACGACCTCGGTCTCGCCTCGCTCACGATGGTGGAAATCGTGTTCGCGGTGGAAGACGCAATCGGCACGACAATCGCCGAAGACGAAGTTCAGAAACTCCGCACGCTCGGAGACATCAAGAACTTCATCAAGGAAAAAGTGTCCAAATAACTGCGGACTTTTTCGACCGCCGCATATTCGGGGGGAGGAGCGGCGGTTTTATCCCCAATTTCAAAGTAAAAAAGTCTTTTCGCGCGGGAGCGTCGGAAAGATTTTGCCGTTTATTCAATGGAAGACAACCCCGACATACCCAATTCAGTAATCGTACGGCGGCTCACCAAGTGCTACGGACAGGTGAAGGCGGTCGAAAACGTATCGTTCCGCATCGGCAAGGGCGAAGTCGTCGGCTTTCTCGGCCCGAACGGGGCGGGCAAAAGCACGACAATGCGCATAATCGCAGGCCTCATGCCGGCGACGTCGGGGAGTGTGCACATCTGCGGAATAAGCGTGGCGAACCGTCCCGACTCCGCCCGCCGCCACATAGCCTTCATGCCCGAAAACAACCCCCTGCCCGAAGACCTGCGCGTTGGCGAATACCTGCGCTTCCGCGCGGGAATCAAAGACGTTCCCGAAACGGAGATTTCGAAGCGCGTTGACGAGGCGATGGAAATCTGCCAGCTGAAACGCTCGGCGGCGAAAAAGATAATAGGGAATCTGTCGAAGGGCTTCCGCCAGAGGGTGGGAATAGCCGACGCAATACTTTCGCGCCCCGACGTGATTATTTTGGACGAGCCGACAATCGGCCTCGACCCCCACCAGATTCTCGCAATCCGCGAACTCATCTGCTCGTTGCGCGGCAAGATGAGCGTTGTAATCAGCAGCCATATCCTGCCCGAAATCGAGCTTGTATGCGACCGCGTGATTATAATAAACCAGGGGACGGTTGTTGCGAGCGGCTCGCCCGCAAGCCTGCGCAAAGACTTCATTCCGTTCGACAGGTACGAAGTGGGCTTGAAGGCGTCGCCCGAACGCTTCGCCGACATTTTGAAGCGCATGCAGCTCGACCTTTCTATTGAGTCGGCTTCGGGGGCGGACGCGCTCGGATATTACGGCTACGTTCTGCGCGCGCCGCAAAATTCGAACTACGGCGCGGCGATAATCGGCGAGCTGTCGAAGGACGCCGCGCTTGCAACGCGCCTTGTGGCGTACCGCAAACCCTCGTTGGAGGAGATTTTCATGGCGGCGACCCGCCGCAGCTGGGAACAACTGCGCGACCTTCCCGAAACGTCGAAAATGGTCGAGGAAATAGACAAGGAGAGACAATGAGGAGATTCGGAATTCTCGTCCGCCAGCAGATTTGGCAGCTGTTCATATCGCCGTCGACATACATTGCGGCGTTCCTGTTTTCGGCGTTCATGGCGTTGATGTACTTGCTTGCGCTTGTGGACGCGGGGCGCGTAGCCAGCGAAAATTCGCCGATAGCGAACTTCCTTTCGGTGTTCTGGGTTCCCGTGCTTTTCATGGTGCCGCTGCTTACAATGCGCACCCTTGCCGACGAGCGCCGCGCGGGCACGCTCGAAGCGCTGATGACAACGCCGATAACCGCGTTCCAGATTGTGTCGGCAAAATTCATTGCGTGCTACTTTTTCTACCTGCTTTTGTGGGCGTCTACGCTCGCATACCCGCTAATTTCGCGCTTCTACCTGCCCCAGATTGCCGCCGACCCGCGCTTTTTCGACATCGCGCAAATTTCGACGGGCTACCTGTTCATTGCGGTGGGCGGGGCGATGTACGTTGCGGTGGGGATTTTCGCAAGCTCGCTCACCCGCACGACGCTCGTTGCTGGAATGCTGTCTTTTTGCATGCTGTTCCTCATCATAATAGGTGGCGGAATTGTCTCGAAATTCCCCATGCCCGAAAGCGCGGCATGGCTTTCCGAAACGGGCGAATATTTCAGGACGTTCAGGCATTTCGACGACTTCATCTCGTCGGTTTTGGATACGCGCCCGTTCTTCTTCTACATAAGCACGGCGGCGGTGCTTCTGGCGATAACGTCGCTCATAACGGAGTCTAAAAACACATGAACGGGAAATTCGAGGATTTTAAAATCACCACGCGCGTGCGCAGCCTCAATCTGTGGATTCAGATTCTGCTGGGAATTGCGCTGTATGCGGGGCTGAATTTTGCGGCGTCGCGCCACTACCAGCGTTTCGACATGTCCGAAAACAGGCGCAATTCGCTGTCGCCCGAAAGCGTGGCGTACGTCAAGAACCTGCGCAAGCCCGTCGAGATTTACGCGGTGGTGTCCATGGGGCGCAGCGACAACGAAAGCGCGGCGATTGTCCGCGACTTCAACACGCTCTTCCGCCAGTACGAATACGCCTCCAACAAGACCGCGCCCGTCAGCGCAAAATTCGTCAACGCCCACATAGAAAACAAACGCGCCGAAGAGCTTGCCGCGCGTTTCGGCAGCGATTTGGAGGAGTGCGTGATTGTGGCGTCGGGCAACAAGTTCAAGCGCATTCCGATTCTCGAATTCTACGGGGTCGAGGACGGCGCGCGCAGGGATTTCAAGGGAGAAAGCCTGATTAGCTCGGCGATTCTCAACGTGTCGGCGGGGCGCGACACAAAGATATATTTCCTCAAAGGGCACGGCGAAATGAGCGTCAAAAGCGCGAACGGCGCGAGGGGGCTGTCGGAGTACGCGTCGGCGCTTGCCGCCCGCAACTACAAGGTCGAGGAGCTTGATTTGAGCGAGACCAAGGAAGTTCCCGACGACGCCGACATGGTGGTTGTAGCGGGCGCGAAATCGACCTTCCTGCCGAGGGAAATCGACGCGCTCAGAAAGTACCTTTTGAAGTCGAACGGCCGCGGAATTTTCTTTCTGGAAATGGGCTCGCTCCTCGGCTTGGAGGACATTCTCTACGAGTGGGGAATCATGAGCGACGACATGCTTGTGCTCGATTCGGGCGGCGACTACGAAAGCGCGTCGGGCGACCTCATCGCGAGGTCGTTCCCGAAAAATCCGCACCCTATAGTGAAGTATTTGATAGATTCGGGCACGCCCGTGCAGTTCGGCTCTACCCGCCCCGTGCGCCCCGACTTGGGCTCGCCCATTGACGGAACACTGAAAATTTCGCCGATAGTTCTCGGCGGACCGACAAGCTGGGGCGAGAAATCGTACGCGCGCGGCGGCATGCAGAAATACGACGAAGCCTCCGACTTGGCCGGGCCTTTCCCGCTCGCGATGGTCGCAACCCGCACGGCGGGCGGCGAGCTTGGGCTGAATATCCCCGGCGGGAAGCTCGCGGTTTTCGGCGACGAAAACTTTGTCGCCAACAAATGGTTCAACAGGCTCGGAAACTCGAAGCTCGCGCTGAACGTCGTGGACTGGATGTTCGAGGAAAACAACAGGCTCAACATTCCGCCGCGCCCGCTGAAAACGTTTTCGCTGACGCTTTCACAGTCGGACGCGTTTGCGCTGGCGTGGAGATTCCTCTCGATTCCCGCGGCGATTTTGCTGCTTTGCATGGTGGTTTTTGCGGCGCGACGCCGATAGAAAGGTTTATATGCGATTCAGACTCACTATTTTTCTCATCTTGGCGAACGCCGCGCTGTTCTTCGCCCTGTGGTCGCTTGAACGCGATCCGTCGGCGGCTGCGCCCGCCGCCGACACCGTGCCGTTTACCGTTCTCGAAATTTCGGGCAGGGGCATAGACAAGCCGCGCGTGCTGAAATTCGAAAACAACAAGTGGCGCATAACTTCGCCCATCGACTGGCCGGCGAACCTCTTTGCCGTCAACCGAATCAGAAACCAGATTGAGTTTCTCGACAGGGAGGCGAGCTTCTCGCTTTCCGAGGTTTCCAAGCACGGGCACGGGCTCGCCGAATACGGCTTGGACGATCCCGCCTACACGTTCCGCTACGGTAACGGCAAAAAGATGTACACGCTAAAAATAGGCAAAAGCGCGCCCGTGGGCGACCGAATCTATATGCTCGACCAAAACGGCGACAGGATAATCGTGGTCGATAGGGAGTTTGTCGAAAGCCTTGTCGTCGATACCGAGCGTCTGCGCAACCAGAATGTCTTTGACATTCCGCGCTTCGAGGTCTCCGCGTTTTCAATACGCCTGCCGTCGGCGGAGTCGGCGGGGTCGATGAAGGGCAATTTCCGCAGAATCGGGCTTGTTCGCGACGGCGGAAAATGGAAGTTCGAAACCCCGATTGTCGCCGCCGCCGACGGCAACGAGGTGGAGGCGTTCCTGGGCGAAATCTGCCAGCTGCCCGCAAAGAGCTTTTCGAACGAAAGCCCCGCGGAGGCGGGCTTCGAGGTGTCGGCGCTGCCCACCACAATCACGCTTGAAGGCACAAACAGGCGTCAGGTGCTGCTGCTCGGCGGCAAGACGAAAGACGGCTCGCAAATCTACGCGCGTCTTGAAGACAACCCGACGATTTTCACGCTCGACGCCGCCGCGTTCAAGAACCTTGCCGACTTGCAGACGACGCTTCGCGACAAAACCCCCGTGCGCTTCGACATAGAAAAAGTTTCTGGTTTGGACATTTCAAAAAACGGAAAAACCCTGCGCTTTGCAAAGCTCAAAAACGGCGTTTGGGACGTCGCGGGCGAACGCCGCGACGGCGCGTCGGCGACTGCGCGGGCGGACGCCGCCGCTCTCAGCGCGCTGCTGTTAAACCTTTCCAAAACGCGAATCCGCAGCTTTGTGAGCGACGCCCCTGGCGAGAATCTGGCGCGTTTCGGCATAACGCCCGAATCGCTTAAAATCACGGTTTCGATGTCCGACGGCGCGTCGGCGGGGCTTGTTGTGGGGAGCGGTTTCGACGCTTCGGGCGCGGGGCTTGTCTACGCAAAAACGCCCGACTCCGACGCGGTTTTCGGCATAGACCGCGACGTCGCAAGCCTTGCCGATACGGACTTCCTGCGCTACCGCTCGAAAATCGTCGAAATGCTGCCCGAAAAGGCGGTTCTGACCTCCGTGAAAATTTCAAAAGGCGGCGCGGAGCTGTTTGCTCTGAACGCAAAAAACGGCGATTTTTCGGAGGCGGTCTCGAAGCTCGACGCCCGCACACGCGCCGCGGCGGAAAAAATCGTAAATTCCGTAAAGCTTTTTGCCGTTAAAAACTATGCCGACTGCGCGTTCGACGCAAACGGCGTTTCCGTCGGCGGGAAAACCGTCCCGTGGGAGTACGCGCTTTCGGCTGAATTCGAAGTGCGCGGCACGGGCGCAAACGTCTCCGAAACGCGCGGCTGGAAGTTCACAAAACGCCTCGGAGGACTCACCCAGTACGGGCTGTACGGCGATTCCGTGTTCGTGCCGACGGCGGATTTCGTCGACGCGCTTTTCGAATTTACGCGCGGCTCGGTCGTTTCCGAAGAGCTGCGCAAGCCCGCTCCCGTAGCTCCGCCAAAAAAATAGCATTGTGGCTCGAACCAAGACAGGCCTGCGCGTCTCGACGTTTCTTCTGAATTCGTTTTGGCGCGCGCTCTACGGACTGAACGCGTTTCTGTACGCGCTGCTTGCGTTTCAATGCGCCTTGGCGGCGGCGGTCTATTTCGACTTCCGCATAAGCCTGCCTGAATTCGTCCGCGAGCAAATCGAAGAGGCGGCGGAAGAGGCGGGGCTTGACTTGGAAATTTCCGCGCTGAGGATTGATTTCAGGGGGAACATTGAGGCTGATTCGGTCGCGGCGCGTTTCAACGGCACGCCGGAGGATTTTTTCAAGGCGCGGAAAGTGTGCGCAACGCTCGGTCTTGCGCCGCTGCTGCGCGGCGAGCTTGTGCCCGAATCCCTGCGGATTATCGACGGGCGCGTCGGGGCGACCTATGCCGACGTAGACAAAACTCCCGCGCTAAAATCGCTCTACTTCGACGCTTCCAAGCGCGGCGAATGGTGGAAAATAAACGCGTGCCGCTTTTCCTCCGCGGGGGTGTCGGTCAGCCTTTCGGGCTTTGTTAACGAAAATTTCGACCCGTCTTCGGCGTTCGGCGGACTTCCCGCGAAGTCGGACGCGGACTCTGCGGACGCGGGGCAATCCGCGACGCCCGCGCGCCGCTTCGACGCCGCAATGTCGAAGTTTCCCGAATTCAAAAAATACGCCGACATGTTTTCCGCGCCCGCGCTGAACGCCGAGTTCGTCTTCTACGCCGGCGGCGCCTGCTCGGCGGAGGCCGCGCTCGTGGCGGGCGGGG
>JAJXPD010000132.1 GCA_021641325.1 Opitutales bacterium | reverse complement strand
GTATATGACTGGGAAATTACTAACATTTGCGGGGATTCTGTCGCTCTCCATTCTGCTCTCGGCGTGCTTCGAAAAAAAGGGCAAGCAGACGGAGGCAACCCAATACAACACGGTCGAAGTGGCGAACCCCGAAGTCAAAAGAATCGAAATTTGGGACTCCTACACCGCGCGAATCGAGGGCGAAAAATCGGTCGAAATACGCTCGCGCGTCAGCGGATACCTCGAAAAAATCTACTTCAAGGACGGCGATTTCGTCAAGGCGGGCGACATTCTCTTCGAAATAGACCCGCGCCCATTTCAGGCTCTCGTCGAAGCCTCGCAGGCGGAAGTCAAGGAGATTGAAACGCGCATCGAGCTTGCGCAAAGCAACCTCGAAAGAGCCCGCAACCTCTACGAGGTAAACGCGATTTCCAAGGAAATTCTCGACACCCGCAAAAGCGAGCTTCTCGCCGCGCAGGCAGTGCTAAGCAGCGCGAAGGCGAAACTCAAAGAGGCGACGCTCAACCTCGAATTCACAAAGACATACTCGCCGATTTCGGGCTATATCAGCCGCAGGCGCGTTGACGAGGGCAACCTTATCGACGCCTCGTCCACCCTCATGGCGATGGTAGTCTCGCGCGACACCGTCTACGCGTATTTCGAAATCAGCGAGCGCGACGTTATAAAATACACAAAGAACAAGCTCTTCGACTCAATCGACACCGCAAAGCACACAGGCCCCGCCGTGAAGCTCTTGCTGCTCGACGAAACCGAGCCGTCGCACTTCGGCTGCGTTACATATGTGGACAACACCCTGAACGCGTCGTCAATAGAGCTTAGGGCGGAAATTTCAAACGACAAAAAGCAGCTCTACCCCGGAATGTTCGCGAAAATCCTCCTGCGGGCGGGCGAACCAGTGGAGCACATGCTCGTGCCCGAAGCGGCGGTAGGCACCGACCTCGTGGGCAGGTATGTGATGGTCGTAAACGACAAGGACATCGCCGAATACCGCGCGGTTGCGGTCGGCGAACTTTTCGGGAACAAGCGGATAATACTCGATGGGCTGAAAGCCTCCGACCGCGTTGTGGTAAGCGGGCTGCACAGGGCAACGCCGCACAGCAAAGTAAAACCCGTGAAAAGCGCGGAGTCCGAAAATAAATGAAATTTTCGCATTTTTTCATAGACCGCCCGATTTTCGCTGGGGTAATATCGATTCTCATAACGTTCGTCGGCGCGCTCGCGTACCTCGGTCTTCCGATTACCCAGTACCCGAACATTTCGCCGCCGACAATCGTGGTCTACGGAACGTACAAGGGCGCGTCGCCCGAAGTCATCATGGACACGACAATCGCGCCGCTCGAACAGCAGCTCAACGGCGTGGAGGGCATGGCGTACATGAGCAGTCTGGCGCGTCCGAACGGCTCGTGGAACATCGTCATCACGTTCGAAACGGGCGTGGACGTCAATCTTGCGCAGATTCTGGTGCAAAACAAAGTCATGCAGGCGCAAAACCGCGTGCCGAAGGAAGTGCGCGACATCGGCATAAACGTAAGGAAACGCTCGCCCGACATTCTGCTTACAATCAACCTGTTCTCGCCCAAGGGCACGCGCGACAAAGTGTACCTTTCAAACTACGCAATCACGCAGTTGCAGGACAGGCTCTCGCGCGTGTACGGCGTGAGCGAATTCACGACGTTCGGGTCGAAGGAATACAGCATGCGCATTTGGCTCGACCCAGACAGGCTCTCGGCGGTCAACCTCTCGCCCATGCAGGTGATTTCGGCGTTGCAGGAACAGAACAAGCAGGTCGCCGCGGGCAGCCTCAACAAGCCGCCGCTCGAAACGGGAGCGGCGTTCGAGCTTCTCATCAACGCGCAGGGCAGACTTTCGACCGAAAAGGAGTTCGGCGACATCATCGTGAAATACCAGCCCGACGGGCGCATAGTGCACCTGCGCGACATTGCGCGGGTGGAGCTTGGCGCGTACGACTACGAGAACGAATCTTTCGTCAACTTGAAGCCGTCGGTTACGCTCGGCATGTACCAGCTCCCGGGGACAAACGCAATCGAGACCGTCAAGAGAATCCGCGCCGAGCTTGAAGACATGAAAAAGGGCTTCCCCGACGACGTCGACTACGCAATCAGCTACGACGCCACCGCTTATGTCAAGGACTCAATCGACGCGGTGTACCGCTCGATTTTCGAGGCTGTGCTGCTCGTAGTGGTCGTGGTGCTGCTGTTCCTGCAAAACTGGCGCGCGGCGGTGATTCCGCTGTTCGCGATTCCCGTTTCGATTGTGGGAACATTCGCGGTTATGAAGGCGTTCGGGTTCACAATCAACAACCTGACGCTTTTCGGGCTGGTGCTGGCAATCGGGATAGTTGTGGACGACGCAATCGTAGTCGTCGAAAACGTGGAGCGCAACATGAAGGGCGGCACGCCCGTTAGGGAGGCTACGAGGCGCGCAATGACGCAAATTCAGGGCGCGCTTGTGGCAATAGTGCTCGTGCTGAGCGCGGCGTTTATCCCGACAATGTTCCTGAGCGGCATTTCGGGGCAGTTCTACCGCCAGTTCGCGCTGACGGTGGCGTCGAGCACAATAATTTCGGGGCTTGTGTCCTTCACGCTGACCCCCGCGCTCTGCGCCCTCTTCCTCAAAGACGGACACGCCGAAAAACGCGGAGTCTTCGACATCGTCTGGCACTACACAATAGGATACCCCCTGCGCTGGTTCAACGCGGGCTTCGACTTCACCGCGTCCGCATACGGAAAACTCGTGAAGCTGCTGCTCAAATGCGCAATCCTCATGGTGCTTGTCTATTTCGGGCTTCTGTGGGCTACGGTAAACCTATTCAAGGAAACGCCGTCGGGCTTCATTCCCAAACAGGACAGGGGCTTTTTCAGCGCAAGGTTCGAGCTTCCCGCAGGCGCAAGCTTCGAGAGAACGCTCAACGTGATGGACAAGGCGGGCAAAATTCTCGACAAAGAGATGAAGGGCACGCGGCTTCTGACGACAATCGCGGGCGACAAAATGTCGAACTTGGGACGCGCCTCGTTCAGGCTCGAAGACAAGCGCGGGCGCGACGCAAAGGGCGAAGACCTCGAAACGCTCATGAAGCTTGCCAACAAAATCCTCAACGAAAACATCACCGAGGCAAAAATCAACCTCTACACGCCCGCGGTAGTTCCCGGAATGGCGTCGGGCGGCGACATCAAGTTCCAGCTGCAAGACAGGGCGGGGCTTGGCTTCGGGGCAATCGAAAAATACAAAAACATAATGATTGCCGAAATGGAAAAATTGCCGTGCATTTCAAGTGCGTACTCCACATTCAAACTGACCAACCCGCAGCTGTACATCGACATCGACCGCGAGCGCGCGCAAAAGCTCAACCTCTCGATTGGCGACATCTTCACCACAATGCAGTACAACCTCGGCGCGGTGTACGTCAACGACTTCAACATTCTCGGACGCGTCTACCGCGTAATGGCGCAGGCGGAGGGCGGAAGCAGGCGCGACATCGCCGACGTCTACAAGCTGAAAATCCCCAACACGCGCGGCGAAAACGTGCAGCTTGGGTCGCTTGCGAGCATTCGCAGATACGTCGGGCCGAACGGGCTTTCGCGCTACAACCTCTACCTTTCGTCGGACATTCTCGGAAACGTCGCAAAGGGCTACACAACGGGCGAGGCAATCGGCGAGGTGGAGGCAATCGCCGCGCGGGTGCTCCCCCCCGGAATGGGCATCGAATGGACGGACATCGCATACGAAGAAAAAAAGGCGGGCAACACATCTGTCTACATCTTCGCGATTTGCGCAATATTCGTCTTCCTGCTGCTTTCCGCGCTCTACGAAAGCTGGACGATTCCGCTGTCGGTAATACTAATCGTGCCGCTCGTGATTTTCTTCGCGCTGCTCGGCATAAACTACCGCGGATTCGGCAACGACCTCATGGCGCAAATCGGCTTCGTGGTGTTAATCGGGCTTGCGTGCAAAAACGCGATTCTCATCGTCGAATTCGCAAAACAGCGCGAAGACAAGGGAGAAACGCTCCAACACGCCCTCGCGGCGGCGTCGCAAAACAGGCTAAGACCGATTATGATGACGTCGTTTGCGTTCATATTCGGCGTAGTGCCGCTCGCCTACGGAATGGGTCCCGGCTGCGAACTCCGCCAGCCGCTGGGAACTTCGGTAATGTTCGGAATGGTCGGGGTTACGCTCTTGGGCTGCATTATGACGCCCGTGTTCTACTACATAGTGCGCAGACTCTTCGGACACCCGAAGCTCGAAAAATAACCCCTACCGCAAAAGGCTTTCAAGACGCCGCCGTTTCGGGCGGCGTCTTTTTTTGCGAAAAAATGCCTCAAAACGCGCTCAAACGATTTACCGCGCTAACAATTATCGTAAAATTTTTCTAAAAAAAACCAAAAACGCAAAATGTTCAAAATGGGCGTGTTCTAAAACACCAAGCCGCCGCCGAATGAAAAAAAATCCACAAAAAGAGACTTTTACGTTGACACTTTGTACAAAATCCCTTGTCATAGATAACATTCCGATAGTTTTCACGGAAAAGAAATAAACAGCATATTATACAAGTACAAGGGAACTATTATGACAAAAAACCATTCCGCGCGCAAGGGCGCGAATATTCAGGGCACAAGAAAAAGAAGACAACTCCTCGAAGCGGCGGGCAAGGCGTTCGCCAACGGAGGCTATGCGGGAACGACAATCCGCGACATCGCGGAAATCGCAAACGTACAGCCCAGCGCGCTCATCTACCACTTCGACAACAAGGAAAACCTCTTCCGCGCAACCCTCCGCTACCACATCATCGAAAACGCGAACCTCGAAAAAATCGGCGAAGAATTCGACAACATCGACGTCAACAATCCGCAGACTTTCTCGGACTCGCTCTACGCGGCGACAAAGCGCATAATCGGCGCGTTCCACGGCCCGCGCGGCAAAGTTCCGCATTTGCTAAGGCTCGTGATTGCAATGCTCACCGACGGCGACAAGGAAACGAGCAGAATGGTCATGAAGCTCGGCGCGGACGCAATGGAAAAGGCGTGCACGCTGCTCGCGAAAATCCGCCCCGAACTCACCGCAACCGACGTTTTCTGGTGGAGACACCTTTATTGGGGACAGATTTTCTATACGCTCTACGGCGAACCAATTTTGCTCGCCCGCATGTCGGAAAAGAAATACCCTCGCGAATTCCTCGACGCTCTCGCGCTGAGAATAACGACGGCATGCTGCACGCGGTTGCACCTGCCCGCCCCCAACGGCAGCGCGCCGTGGGAATTGGGCAAATCGGCGGAACAGTCCGAAGAATAACCCCGCAATTTCCGCTTTGCAAAGACGGACACCCCGCAAGGGGCGTCCGTTTTTTTTGCGAAACGGGCGCGGGCGGGCGGATACTAATAATATTCGATAGAAAAAGCTTGAATACGGCGGGCAAAACTTGAATAGTCCGCATTAGATTTTTTGACTTATTATGGCGAAAACTTCACCCAAACTTACGCGCTGCAAAATCAGACTCGGCAAAGACCTCAACTGGTGGGTTACCGAAACAAACGACAAAATCAACTGGGACATCGACGGACTCAGCGTCATAGACCCCCGACAGGCGGCGCACCTGCTCGACACCCTCGACGGACTCCGCGAATACGGGCTTGACGACTCGCTCGTGGAAAAGGCGTTCATTCCCTTCGCAATCGAATCGAAAACCGCCGACAACGACGTGAAAATAGTCCGCACCGACGACTCCGTTTTCGACGCCGACGAACAGCAGCTTTTCCTCCTGCCCGACATTCTCGACGACGAACGCTCGGCATACGCGGAATTTCTCGACCACATCACAAAGTTGCAGGTCAAAATGCTCAACGACACATTCCATTTCGAAAAGGACGTGGCGATTGAAGACCTCGAAGAGGAAATCCGCGAAAACTATTCAAACGACTACATGGAAGGGCGGGCAATCCACGTCTTCCACGAAGTTATGGACATTCTCGAATATGTCCCCGAAGGCTATTCGCTCGACGATGACGACGAAGATGAAGACAAGGACGAAGAGGACAACTACGACATCGACGACCTCCCCGAAGAAGAGGAAAATATCGAAGAGGACGACACCATGCACTGGGACGACGACGACAACGCCGACGACGACTACATGAACAAGCCCTACGACGGCGACGATATCAATTTCCTCGACGACGACGAATAAA
>JAJXPD010000131.1:2686-6232 GCA_021641325.1 Opitutales bacterium | reverse complement strand
TGAACATATATTATTATAGGGTGCAGCATTTGGACATTCCCGCGTTTTGGAGGGAAATAGCAAAAATGTCGCTCTGCCCTATTTTTATTGTTTGCGGCACAATATATATCATGTCCAATTTTCGGATAAGCTCGTGGACAGCCTTGGGGGCGGCAATCGCGCTGTTCTCGTGCGTCTACATTCCCGCGTTCTATTTCACAAGCGCTAACGCCTACGAGAAATCGCTTTTCGCCAACACAATATGCAAAATACTAAAAAGGCGCAGATGAACGGGTTTTTCGAAAAAGCCGCCCAAGCGGTGTTTTTGATACTGATTTTCGAAACGGCATGGCTCGGTTCGGGAACGCGCGCGTACTTCTTCATGCCCATGTTCGTTTGCGCGTTTGCGTCGCTTGCGCTTGCCTACTTTGCCCTAAACAAAGCGGAGAAGACTGACTTTTTGAAATTTCCGATTCTCCTGACGGGAACGGGATTTGCGGCACTCGGAATAATCCAATACCTTAACGCAAAGGGCGCGGCGGTATACGCCGAAAATTTCTCGTATATAGCGGGCGAAAAATTCATTAAATGCCTCCCGACTTCGATAAAAGACGCGTTTTCAAACGGAAATTCGATATTCGCCTCCGCAAAAATATTCGCCGCGGCAATGGCTGCGACAAGCGCGCACTTCCTCTTCCGAAACAAAAAATTCCGCAAAACCGCAATGATTTTCCTCGCCGCAAATATCGCGCTTGTTGCGTTGTACGCAATCATTCAAAAGCGCGCCGGAATAAAACCGATGTTCGGTATTTTCTATTCGGATTCAGACATCTACGGCACGTTTTTCCTATCGAACGCAGGCGGCGCGTTTTTATGCTTGGGAATGGCGTTGTGGCTTGCGCTTTCCGCGCGCTTCGCAAAAAGCGGAAGCATTACACTTTGCGTAATATCGGCGTTGGCGGCGACACTTTGCTTTGCGTCGGCAGTATATTCGGAAAGCTACGGCGCGGCGATATCCGCAGGACTGCTTGTGGCGACGATACCGCTGATATGGATATTCAAACGATGGGGAAAAACTGCGGGGTTTGCGGCAACCGCCTCCGCCGCGCTTGCGCTTTCGGCATGCGCGTACGCGGCAATGCCGCATATCCCGAGCGACCTGAAATGCAAGATGGAGGAGTCCGCGGCGTCGCGCTGGCAATTCTACAAAACGACGCTCGGCGGGATAGGGGAAAATCCCGTTTACGGAGTCGGCGGCGGCTCGTTCGGACGCACAATGGGAATGGCAACCATAAAGAGCCGGCCGGATAAAAGCGGAAGCTATAAATTGGCGGCGCACGCCCACAGCGACATTCTGAACTACCTTGCGGAATACGGCCTGCTCGGCGTACTTTTGGCGATGCCTGCCATGTTTTTTTTCGCAAAACAAGCGCGGCGCAACTTCAAAAATTTCGATTCGGGCAGCTGGATTGCAATTTCGGGGCTTGCAATATCCGTTCTCCATTCGTCGATAGACCAACATCTTTCGATACCGTCCACAATGATTGCTTTCGCAATTATCGCGGTCTGGGGAATCGGATTTACGGAGGGAAACGAATGCGCAGGCTTATAAACACCGTTTATCCGATTCTGATATTGGCGCTCTTCGGCGCGGTTGTCTGCGACTACGCCTGCGACCAATCCGCGCAAAACGCGAAAACGCTTGCAATCAAGGCGGCGTTTTCGGCGAAAATCCCCGACAACGCGGAACTCCGCGCCGTCGAAAAACTCGGCATTCCCAGCGAGCTGTCGGAGCTTGCCAGAACACTGAATAAAAACGCGGGCGAAAAAAACTTTTCGCTAATTTTCGGCGGAGACAAAAGCCGCGCAAACGCGTACAATTCGGGAATCCTCAAACGCGAAATCGCCGAGTCGGCAGTCGGCGAAGCCGAGTTTACGAAGCTTAGGAACAAGTCGCTTTCGATTATCCCGCCCGAAGACAGGGCGGAAATAGAGTCCGAGCTGCTAAAAAAATTCGGGAGCGTCATTTCGGAAAAGACCGCCTCGGGACTCGCGCAGTCGATGTACTACAACCTGAAATCGGCAAAAAAATTCGGCAGGGAAAAACCGCTTTCGAAATGCCTCGACGCGCTCATAGAGTTGGATATTGACGCGCAAATGCCCAAGTTGCTTTCGCTCGCCCCGAAGACGGAGCGCATAATGCTTTCAATTTCGGGCGGAATAGGCAAAAAGCGCGTAATGAAATCGTACTCCGACATGCCTAAAAACGCCGCGACAAAAGCCGCGTACGCGCGGTTTAAAACGCTTTTCGCCTACTTGAACATCGCAAGCTACTACCTTCACGCGCCAGAAAAATACGGCGAAAACAGGCTAAAATACGCGGGTCTGATTCACGGGATAGACCGAAAATTGGAGCAATACAACCGCCCCATGATGTACTACTGGGCGGCAAAGGCGGGGAACGACGCACTGGCGGAAGCGTACAAAGCGGAGTCGCTAAAAAGGCAAACGCTGTCCGACGTCGGCTTTAAATATGCCGACTATGTGGAATACGCGGCGAGGATTTTCGCAAAATGCGGAGACGACGATTCCGCCGTGTTTTTGATAAACACCCTAATCTCCGAACGCGAAAAATACGACACGCTCAGGCGGATATTGCCCGACGCGAAATCGCCGTGGCGCTTGTTTGAAAAATTCGAGTCGAGAAAAAAGCAAATCAGGCTTTCTCGATGGAATTTTTCAGAAAGCGCAATGACGCCTCCCTTTCCCTTTGCAAAACCGAATCAACCCGCCCCCAATCTATCGGCGTAGAAACGAGCTTTTCGATTTCGGCGGAATCGTCCGAATCTACAAAGCGCGATTCAAGCCCGAACTTTTCCAAAAGCGAGGCAATGCGCGTCAATCCGCGCCCGCGGTTTCCAAGCACGGCAAACGGCACATGGAACAATATCGAAAAAACCGTGCCGTGGAACGAGTCCGTAACGGCGAATTTTGCGTTTTTTATTCCGCCGAGCCAGTCATCCACGGGAGGCAAAACGCAGTCTTCGTCCGAATAGTTCGCGTCTGACACATTGCCAGCGGGAAGGATTTTGCGAACCTGCGCGCCAAGATGCGACGACACCGCATTTACAATGCCGTCCTTAAACGGGGTCTTGTCCAAAACGTATTCGAAGCAGTAGTCCGAATCGCGGGAGACAGATTCCGACTCCGCAATTTCGGCATAATCAGAACCGTCCAAGAGCATGGTGGGGTCGAGGACAACGGCCGCGTCCACGCCGAATTCGCGGCGGCAAATTTCGACGCCCGAAGACTCCCGCACGGAAACCGCCGAAAATTTCTTCAACAATGCGGAGTACTTCCGCCGCGCATACCGCGGCAATTTTATGTTGTCGAAACCGAAAGACGCCGCATACGCCACGCGCTTTATTTTGGGGGCGATGTCCGCAAAAAAATACGCGTTATAGTTTGCCCACGAGATGCGCCCCGGACGCCAAACCTGATCGCTCCCGACGACGAAAACGTCGGCGGGCAACGCGGCAAGCTTCTTCGGTTCGCGGTGTATTCGAA
>JAJXPD010000131.1:0-2664 GCA_021641325.1 Opitutales bacterium | reverse complement strand
CTATGAACTTTTCGGTATTGCGCTGGGCGGCCTCTATCCGCCGTTTCGGCACGCGGAAATACAGATTTTTTCCGCGAACGAAGTTGGCGCGGGAAACACCCGCCCAATAGACCAAGCGCAGCGAAAGCGGCATGTCGTCCTGCTGGGCTCTGACCGTAATGGCGTTGTGCCCCATGCTCTCTATGACTCTGCGCAGCGCATATGCCTGCATTATTCCGCCGTAGTTCGTTCCAATCGGGAGAGTCAAGATGTAAACGTTCATATTAAAGCGGCAAACTAAGCAAAAACGCCCCGAAATGTCAAATACTCAATGGAAATATACGGTTGACAAAAACCCGCCGCAAAACGAAAATGCAAATGCAAGTATAATATAAAAAAAACAAGCCGGATTTTCGGATTTATGTATTCCAAATATTTTAAACGCTGCTTCGACTTCACGGGCGCGCTTCTGCTCATCGCGCTCCTCAGCCCGCTCTACATTGCGGTGTATCTTTTGGTCAGGCTCAATATGGGCTCGCCCGCAATATTCACGCAGGACAGGCCCGGCAAAGACGGAAAGATATTCCGCCTCTACAAATTCCGCAGCATGACCTCCGAGACCGACGCCGACGGCAAGCTTCTGCCCGACGCCCAGCGGATTACCAAATTCGGAAAATTCATCAGAAAGACAAGCCTCGACGAGATTCCGCAGTTTTTCAACATTCTCAAAGGCGACATGTCGTTCATAGGCCCGCGCCCGCTGCTCGTGCGCTATCTGCCGTACTATACGGAAAGGGAACGCCTGCGGCACTCGGTGCGGCCGGGGGTTACGGGGCTTGCGCAGGTCAACGGACGAAACGCAATCAGCTGGAAAACCAAATTTGCCTACGATGTAAAATACGCTGAAAACATTTCTTTTATGGGCGATGTAAAAATCGCCGTTGAAACTGTAAGAAAAGTATTGAAACGCTCGGATATTAAACTGGCGGCAAATGAGTTTTTTGACGTTGAAAGGAAAAGAGAATTATCCGCACTGAAAAAAACTATTAAATAGCGGCATAAGCCGGAATTTTCTTTGCGTTTTTGCGCGCATTCAAAACGTGAGCTCGATGTTTACCTCGTGTCTTTTTAATGTTGGGTTGTAAACGGGTTCTGAACATTTATAGCCTAAGTTTTTCCAAAACAACAATGTTTTTTCGTTGCCTTCCCGCCACGTTTTTGCGCGAATCCCCTTCATGTTCAGACTTCTAACATACCTCTTTGCGCAATCGTGCATTCGGTATCCCAAAAAAAACGTTCTATATTCGGGATCAACCCACATAAATGACGAAAAAGCATACTCATAGTTTACAACATCCGCATACCCGATGTAAAGGGCATGCAAAAAATTTGGAATTGAAGGCGTTGTTTCGGTTTCTGCCGAGCTGTCCGAAGCTCCAATCAGAAAGGCAGACGACAATATTTTGTCCGCGTATTTGTCGAAATCCAGTCTGGACGAAAGCGGCGGAAAAAAATCATTGTCCGCGCGCGTTAATACGGATATTAATTTCGGCTTCAATTCAACGGAGTTTTTAAGCAATCCGATATCGAACTTTCTCATTTTACTTAACCCCCACAAGTCTGTCGCATTTTGAAAAGATTTCGCCGACTCTGAAATTGTCGAAACATTCGCGCGGGGCGGTTGCGCCGCGCGCCCACGCCAAATAGGCTTTGGGAACGTTTCCGCCGGCGCAGTGGGTAAACGGGTACCCGCCGCCAAAGCGCGGATTCATCTCGAGCACTGCGGCGTTTTCGCCGTCGAAGAAAACGTCGCAGTCGAGGTTGCCGATGTGCCCGAGAGCCGTTCCTATTTTGCGCCCCAGCTCTGAAAGTTGAGGAATGTCGCACGACTGCGCCATGTCGGTTTCGCCCGCGCGCATTCTGATTTTCTTCTTCACAAAAACCGCGGCGTTGTTGCCGTCAAAATCGTTTACAACATCAAGCCCATACTCGTCGCCCCTGAGCTTGGGCTGGATTATCACCGCCCTGTCCCAATCGGCAAGGCTTGCGTTGCGCAAAATCGTGGACGAAAGCTTGTGTTTTATGAAGTCGAACACAGTGCGCAATTCGCGCGCGTCGTACGCCAGTTCGACGCCTATCGAGCCGCTTCCCCAGCGCGGCTTCACAACCGCGGGAAAATCGGCTTCGCCCGAGGCCGCCGCCGCCGAAAACTCGCCTACACCAGTGAAAACGCGCGCCGTTGCAACGCCCATTTTCGACAGAAAGTCCGCCGACGCAACTTTGTCGAAACAGGTATCGACAACCGCAGGAGAACTTACCGCGACAACCACCCCCGCCCTTTTGAATTCATGGGCAGCACGGGCCAAAACCGGGAGCTCGAGGTCGTTGAGCGGGCACAGCATATCTATGTCGTTTTGCCTGCAAATATCGAGCAGCGCGGGCACGTATTCGGGCGAATCGGCCGAAGGGACGACCGCCGTCTTGTCGCACGCCGAAAGAGCCGAGGCATACTTGTTGGCATCGGTACCCACAACAATTCCACTTCCGCTAAGTTCGCGCTTGAAAAAATCGACAAGATAATTTCGCCGCCCGACACAGGTAAACAACAGATTCATTACTATAATGCAAATATTTAACCCGCCAAACTTCAAGAAAAAAATGGAGAAGACAAAGCCGAATCGAACG
>JAJXPD010000302.1 GCA_021641325.1 Opitutales bacterium | reverse complement strand
AGATACTCCATTACGGAATTCATGTCCTTGTCGCCGCGCCCGGAAAGGGAGACGACGATTACGTCGTCCTGCGAAAGCTCCCGCGCGTTCCGCATCGCAAGAGCCACCGCGTGCGACGACTCCAACGCGGGGATAATTCCCTCCAAACGGCAGAGTTTCCGAAACGCGTCGACCGCCTGTTCGTCGTCAATCGGAACGTAGCGGGCGCGCCCCGTGTCCTTCAAATGCGAATGTTCGGGACCGACTCCGGGGTAGTCAAGCCCCGCCGACACCGAGTGCGTGTCGAGAATCTGCCCGAATTCGTCCTGCAAAAGGTAGGTCTTGTTTCCGTGGAGGACGCCGACCGTCCCCGCGCTGAGGCTCGCCGCGTGCCTGCCCGTTTCGACGCCGTCGCCCGCCGCCTCCGCTCCGTAGAGCGCGACCGACGGCTCGTCGATAAACGGCGCGAACATGCCGATTGCGTTGCTTCCGCCGCCGACGCACGCCACGACCTGCGTGGGCAGACGCCCGAATTTTTCAGCCATCTGCGCCTTCGTCTCGCGCCCGATGACGGACTGGAATTCCTTGACCATCGTCGGGTACGGGTGCGGCCCGGCCGCCGTGCCTATGACGTAGAAAGTATCGTCTACGGTCGCGACCCACTCGCGGAGAGCCTCGTTCATGGCGTCTTTTAGCGTCGCCGTTCCGTGTTCGACCTCGACCGCCACGAGCTTTGCGCCGAGCATTTTCATGCGCCCCACGTTCTGCGCCTGACGCCTTACGTCCTCCGCACCCATGAAGACCTCGCATGGCATTCCGAAGAGCGCGGCAACCGTCGCCGTCGCCACGCCGTGCATGCCCGCGCCCGTTTCGGCGATGAGCCTGCGCTTGCCCATTCTGCGGGCGAGAAGCACCTGCCCGATTGTGTTGTTTACCTTGTGCGCGCCCGTATGGTTCAAGTCCTCGCGTTTGAGAAAAATGCGCGCGCCGCCGCAGTATTCCGTGAGCCGCTTGGCATAGTAAAGCGGCGACGGCCTGCCGACGTAGTCTTTGAGAAGCGCGGCGTATTCCGCGTTGAAGGCGGGGTCGGCGATGGCGTTGTAAAATTCGCGTTCAAGCTCGTTGAGCGCGCTCATGAGGGTCTCGGCGACGTAC
>JAJXPD010000130.1 GCA_021641325.1 Opitutales bacterium | reverse complement strand
CCTTTAAAACCGAAAGACCCACGAGATTCGGCGCGTTCGCAATTACAGTCAAACCGCCTCCGCTTATCGCGGCGGCTACTATCAAATATTTCGTTTCGTCGGCGAAGCTCGGCACGAGCGACGCCAAATAGGTTATCGCGGCGTTGTCGTTAAACGACGTCAGCAGAACGCCTCCCGCAAAAAGCGCGAAGCTGTCGAGCCGCTCCAAAATGGGTTCGAGCCACCACGTTTGCAGGCTGCCGTGCGTTACAAGCGCGCCCAAAAAAATCGCCACAAGCATCGGGCTGCGGAACTTCATCTCCCACTGGAATCTCTGCGTTATGTCCACAAACGCGATGAACGCAAGCAGCAGGAACATTTCCAAAACCAGATAGTGCATTACCGCGACCGCCGCAATCAAAAACAGCAGGTGCATGCCGATTATCCAGTTCGGCGGCGGCTTTTCGATTGACGACTCCGCCCCGCGCATTATGCGGTTGTTTTCAAGCGAAACAAACTCGCGCCTGAAAAGGAACGCGTAGACGAACGTGGACGCAAAAATCACAAGCACAGACTTCCACCCGAAGTGCGCAATCATGAACGGCGTATCCCAGCCCCACGAACGCGCGACCATGATAATCGGGGGCGCGGAAAAATGCGTCAACGCGCCGCCGAGCGACACCGAAACGAAAAGCAGCCCGATAGTCGCGTACTTGAATTTGATCGACGGCGTGTAGTCGAAAAAGTGGCGCAAAAGCAGAATCGCGCAGATTGTAATCGCCGCCGGCTCGGTTATGAAAGAGCCCAAAATAGGGCCGACGCACATTATGGAAATCCACCACGCGCGGACGGTTTTGCCGCCCAACGCCGCAAACAGGCTCACGAACTTCGCCGCAACGTAAATCACGGGGCGCGTCGCCGCCATGCACATGACGACCATCACAAAAACAGGCTCGGAATATTTGTCCTGCGCGTACGCGAGGTTGTTGAGGTAGTCGGTCAGCGAATGCCAGCCGCACTCGTAATAGAAAATCGCAAACAGCGGAACAAGCCAGAGCGCGAAAACTATTTCGACCTCTCCCAAGAGCGAGAGAATGCGCTTTGCAATGTCCACGCTCGAATCGCGCAACTTGAAGCGTTTTTGCTGTTTTTTAACGGTATCGGCGAATTTCAGAAACATCTGGTAGCTGAAAGTGTGGACTACCGCGCACGCGAAAATTATAGTGGCGTACAGATTCATGTGCGACATTTTCACGCGGCTTACGAGCGTCCGCCAAAGCCCGTCGCACTTGGGATACGCGTCCTGCGGAAGCGGGAACTGCGCCGCGCAGGCGTCGGGCGACGACAAAAGCAGCCCCGCAAAGACCAATGCGGCGCAAAAAACACAAGTATTTATTTTCGAGTGCATTTAAAATTCAAAAAACCGAACAACGCCCCGCGTTGCGGTTTGGCGGCGGCGGAACAAAAATTCCGCCCGATGCTTTCGGCTAATTAGTGGAAGTCTCGCTGATTCGGCATAAAAAATCAAGTTTTTAATACTTTCCCAATGAATCAAACTTTATGCAAATTTTGCATTAAATTAGGGTTGAAATTGCGCAAGGAACTAATAGGGATAAAAGAAAGACAATGGACTCCACCCAAATAAAATGCTTTATAGCCGCCGCCGAAACCCTCCACTTTTCGCGCGCTGCGGACAAACTCGGAATGGGACAGTCGGTTTTGAGCAGGCAGATAATGTCGCTCGAAAGCGAAGTCGGCTGCCGCCTTTTCGACAGGGCAAACAAGTGGCGGCTGTCGCTCACCGACGCGGGCAGGGCCTTTCTGCCGAACGCCGAAAAAATCGCCGACTTGGAGTCGGCGGCAAGGCTCGGCGCAAAAAAGGCGGCAAAGGGAGAATGCGGTTCGCTTTCAATGGAGGTGATTCCCTCGTTTTTCACGTCGGAAAAATTCTTCGCCTCGTTGAAGCAAATGCGGGCGGACTACCCCGAAGTGTTTCTTAAACTCGGCAAACACTCGTCGGCGAGCATTCTCGCAAAGGTGGAAAAGGGAGAGCTTGACTTCGGGATAATCCGCGTGTCGCAGAGAAAAACCCTCGACGTGAAATCGATAGAGCTTGGGCGCGAGAAAATCCTGCTCGCCCTGCCCGCAAGCCACAGGCTCGCAAAGAAAAGCGGCGCGGTCGAGATGTCGGAGCTGAAAAACGAAAAGTTCGCAATGCTCCCCTACGAGGAGTCGCCCTTCTTCCGCAGGACAATCGACGAAGCCCTGCGGCGCGGCGGAATACTCACGCCGAACGTCGCCGAGGAAATCTACAATTTCGACGCCGTTCTGCGCCTGCTTCCGCACTCCGACATCATAACTTTCGTGCCCGCGCTCATGAAGCCGCTCGACTACGCGGACGTCGTCTACAAAACCCTTAGGGGGCTGGACGAACCCGTAGTCTACGCGGGCATCTGGAAGGCGGACAACCACTCGAAAACGCTCGGAAATTTCGTCTCCATTCTAAAAAAATCGTTCCGCATTTAATGCGTATTTTGCATTAAAATGGCATTTTTCATGCGTTGAATGAAAAATCCAAGCGCGGTATAATCGCGCCTGTTCCGATATGGAAGAGGCAAAAAACAGGTCAGACGAAATACTCGCACTGGTCGCCGAATACGCGGCGACGCTCACGGGCTGCGGCGCGTACGCGTCGCGCACGGCGCGCAGCGCAAAAAGAATAGCCGAGGCAGTCGGGGCAACCGCGGAAATCGCGATGACGCACACAAGCCTGATTGTCTCGGTGGAGTGCGACGGCATAATTTCAACGAAAGTCGCCCGCATTCCGCAAAGCCCCATTTCGTTCGAGCGCAACGCCGACCTCTGCCGACTTTCGTGGCGCGCGATTGACAAAAAAATGCCGCTTGGGGAAATCAGGTCCGAGTTCGAAGCAATACTTGCAAAGCCGAAAATCGACCCCGTGTTCGTGCTGTTCTATGTGGGCTTTGCAAACGCGTCGTTTTGCAGGCTCTTCGGCGGCGACTTCCTCGCAATGGCGATTGTCTTTACCGCGACGCTCGTCGGCTTTTCAACAAAACAGTACATGCTGAAAAAGGGCGTCAACAACTACCTTACGATAATGGCGTCGTCGTTCGCGGCGTCGATTTGCGCGTCGGTGTCGCTCTCGTTCGAATGCACGTCGCAGACGGCGCTGGCGACAAGCCCGCTGTTTCTTATTCCGGGGGTGCCGCTCATCAACGGGGTAATCGACATTCTCGACGGCTACACGACGACGGGCATAAGCCGCCTCGCAAAGGAAATGCTGATTATCGCGTGCATAGGCGTCGGACTTTTCGCGACTCTCGCGCTTGTGAAAGGGCAATTTCTATGAGCATTTGGGACATACTTTTCGACGGATTCTTCGCGGCGGTCGCGGGAACGGGCTTCGGCGCGATTTCCGACCCTCCCGTAAAGGCGTTTCCGCGCATCGCGCTGCTGGCGGCGGTCGGACACGCGCTGAGGTTCGCAATGATGAAATGCGGTACGGACATCGGAACGGCGTCGTTCGTCGCGGCGTTCGCAATCGGAAGCGGAAGCCTGATTCTGGCGCGTCAAATCCGCGTGCCAATGACCATTCTCTACATACCCGCGCTGCTCCCGATGATTCCGGGGATTTACGCGTACAAAACGCTGTTCTCGCTGATAATGTTCATGCAGTCGGTCAACGGCAACGACGGCGGCATGGAGTACATGCAGAGCTTTTTGCTGAACGCCACGGTTTCGGGAACGGTGATAATACTGCTCGCAACGGGGGCTGCACTGCCGACTTTCGTCTTTAAAAATATGTCGCACGCGCTTTCGAGGGAGGGCAAAAAATAACATGGATACATTTTGGCAGACAATTTCCGAATACAATTCGGAGACATGGAATTTCCAGATAACGCTTACAATCGTCGGCGCGATACTCGCCGCCCTGCTCTACGCCGCGCCCGAAAAGGCGGCGTGCCGCGTCGCGGTAAAAATCTACACCGCGCTTCTGTGCTTCTGGATTGCTGGCGTCTACTACCTGATATACTGCAATACAAGAAGCTATAACGAAAGCATGGCGGTCTTCTGGGCAATCATGGGGCTTGCGTGGCTCTACGACATCCGCGCGGGGCGCGACGAAACGCCAAAAGCGTCGAAAAACCCGGCAGCAGCCGCCCTGCTATGCGCGCCCGTGATTTACCCCGCGCTGTCGCTCGCGCTGGGGCGGAGCTTCCCCGAAATAGTTTCGCCGATAATGCCGTGCTCTGTGGCGGTGTTTTCAATAGGGCTGATTTTCGCGTTCGGGAATACGATAAACCTGATTTTAGCAATGCTCGTCCTGCACTGGTCGATAATCGCGATACCGAAAGTGAGCCTGTACGGAATTACGGAAGATTATTTTCTGTCATTGTGCATTATCCCTGCACTGTATATATTTTTCAAAAACTACATAGAAAAAGTTGCAAAGCAGCCGACAAAGCCGTCGGCAAAGACGCTCGACCTATCGCTGAAAATCCTCTGCGCGACGCTCGGAATATTCTTCACCTACATGATATTCAAGCAATTCGGCATTCTGTAAAATTTCTTCTCAATGCGTAATTGCAAGGCGGTCGGCACAATGTCGACCGCCTTTTCACATGCAGAAGTTCGGACGAAAAAAAACGCGGCGTTTGCTCGCCGCGTTCATCGGAAAAATCCGCAAAAAAGAAGACGATAATAGGAAGAGGACGGCGGCTATTCGTCGTCGTCCTGAATGTAGTTTTTGTTGCGGGTGGTCGGGCCGCCCGCGCGCAGCCACGCGTTGATGAAAAGGTCTATGTCGCCGTCCATCACCGCCTGCAAATTGCCCGTTTCCGCGCCCGTCCGCAGATCTTTCACCATCTGGTAGGGCTGGAAAACGTAGCTTCTGATTTGGTTGCCCCACGAAATTTCGCCCTTTTCGCCGTAGAATCTGTCCATCTCGGCGCGTTTTTGGTCGAGCAGTTTTTCGTAGAGCCGGCTTTTGAGGATTTTCATTGCGCTCGCCTTGTTCTTGAACTGCGACCGCTCGTTCTGGCACGCCACGACTATCCCCGACGGTATGTGCGTTATGCGCACCGCGCTCTCGGTTTTGTTGACGTGCTGGCCGCCCTTGCCGCTGGAACGGTAGGTGTCTATCTTCAAGTCTTCCTCCTTGATATCCATGTCGATGTCGTCCTCGATTTCCGCGATTACATCGACCGACGCAAACGACGTGTGCCTGCGCTTGTTCGCGTCGAACGGGCTGATGCGCACAAGCCTGTGCACCCCGCGCTCCGCCTTGGAGTATCCGTATGCGTTAGGCCCCACAATTCTGAACGTGATTTTCGAAACGCCCGCCTCTTCGCCGTCCTGAACGTCCTCAATCTCGACCTTGAAGCCGCGGCGTTCCGCCCAGCGCATGTACATTCTGAAAAGCATTTCCGCCCAGTCGCAACTTTCAGTGCCGCCCGCGCCAGCGTGGATTGTCATGATTGCGTTCGAAGAGTCGAGCGGCCCGCTGAGGAAAGACTCTATCTCGATTTTGTCCAATTCCGAGTGAAGCTTGGTTGTCTCTGCGGCAAGCTCTGCGGCGAGCGATTCGTCGTTGTCGGACTCCTCCGCAAGCTCGAAAAGCGCGTTGAGGTCGTCCACGCGGCGTTTCAAAGCCGTCTGCGGCGCGACAAGCCCCTTCAAGCGGGTGAGTTCGGACACGATTTTCTGCGCCTCGACCTGATTGTCCCAAAAATCCTGCCGAGCCATCTGGGCTTCGAGTTCCTCTATTTTTGCGCACTTCGACGGTACGTCAAAGAAACCTCCATAAATACCCCGCCCTTTTCGAGATGTCCTCGGCGGCGGCCTTGATTTCCATGTCTACTATCATGAATTGCATTTTCGGAAAATTGCGCCCGCATATCAACACAAAAAAGCTTGAAAAGAAAAATCCGCTCGCGATACTTAATTACAAATGCGTTCGCGTGGAACGCCGAACTTTCAACAAAAATCTATATGTCAGACGAACAAACACCCCCCCCATTCCCCGAAAACACGGCTCCCAAGCCCGTAGCTCCCGCGCAGGAAGCACCCAAAGCCGCACCCGCGGCGACTCCCGTGGCGCAAGTCTCCCCCGCTCCCGCGGCAACCGCGCCGACGGTTTCGGCAACACCCGCAGCTCCCGCGCCGGCGGCGGCACGCCCCGCGGCGGCAGCCCCCAAATTCGACCTTCCCAAAGCGAAATACGGAATCGCGAATAAAGCGGGGGCACCCGTACAGGTTCAGGTTAAGAA
>JAJXPD010000129.1 GCA_021641325.1 Opitutales bacterium | reverse complement strand
CAACACGGCAGCCGACAAGACACAAATTCCGAACGCAAACGCAAACGCCGCAGGCGAAGGCGATTTTCAGTCTGCCGCGCGTTTTTGCAAGCGGCGCAAACGCGGGGAGAACGAGGACGCTCGCCAACGCCGACACGATGATTCCGACCGTTCCGAAAAGCCCTATTTGCGCGAACCCGCCGCTTCCCGAAAAGCCGATTATCACGAATGCGAGCGCGGAAGTTCCCGCGGCGACGGCGACGGGTTTTGCGTTGTCGGAAGCGGATTGCGCGGCGTCGGCGTCGGAAATTTTTTCGCGCCCGTCCAAGCCGTAGAGCGCGTGCAGGGCGTAGTCTATGCCCACTCCCACCGCGACCGACGCAAAGCCCACCGCGATTGTCGAGACACGCCCGAATACGGGCTGCACGGCGCAGAACGCCGCCGCCGTCCCCGCAAGCGAGGGCAGCACGGCGAGAGCCGCGAACGCCTTTCTTGCGAATGCCGCAAGGCAGATTGCCGCGACTGTCGCGACGGTCGCCGCAAGGCAAATAGACGAGTCTTTTGCGGCAATCCGCGCGTTTTCTGCGGCGACGCGGTATCCGCCCGCGTATGCGACCTTTGCGCCGAAGCGGCGTTCGATGTCGGCGTTGAGCGTTTCGATTCGCGCGGCAAGCTCCGCGCTTTTTGCCGAGTCGGAGGAGTCGAAATTTCCCTCCGCCATAACGAGGAAGTTTTTACGCTGTTTGTCCGAAATTCTGCCGCCCGAAAATCCGAACTCGCCCAGCCCGCCGCTTGCGCGTTTGAGCTTTTCGGCGACTGCCGCAAGCGCGCCCGCAGGGTCTTTTGCGAAAACCCTTGCCGCGCCGAAATGCTGCGGGTTTGCGACGTTGCGCTTGAAGTCGTCGGCGCGTTTGCGCAGTTCGGCGGGAGAGGTCTTTTTTTCGAGTTCGGCTCTGTCGGCTTCGGTAAAAGTGCGGGGCAGAAGTTGCAGAATGTTTTTCAGCGATTCGTCGAAGTCGAAATCCTCCGCCGCGCCGACTACCGATTTTATTTCGGCGTCCTTTTTCAGCGCGGCGGCGAGGGCGTCGCACGCCTCCTCCGCGTTGTCTCCCGAAACGTTGAAAAACAGCGTGTTCGACTGCCCGAAGTCTTTTGCGGCGCGGACGTGCGCGGCTATTGCGGAGTCGGACTTCGGCAGGAGGTCGTAGATGTCGGAGTCGAAGTTCGCCCGCGAAATCGCCGCCGCCGCCGCTATCGCGAACGCCGCGAATGCAATCGCCGCCGCCAAGCGGTGTCGGCAAACCGCCGATACTGTTTTGCCCGCCGCGTTCATTTTTTCAGCGCAAGCTTTCGCAGTGTTTTTTTCGGCAGCAGAAGCGACGCAAAAAACAGCTTTGTGTTCATCGCCGTGAATTTGAGCGTGTCGGCGAAAGGCTTGTAGTGCGAGCCTTCGAGCGACTCGCTGTCGTAGAGCGCGGGAATCGGCAGCTGGACTATCTCCACGCCCGCCCACGCCGCCTTGACGAGCAGTTCGGTTTCGAAAACGAATCCGCCGAAATCCATTTTAAGCCGCGCGATTTGCGCGAGCGGGTAGCACCTGTATCCGCACTGCGTGTCGGCGACGGAAATCCCCGTCTCCGCCCTGAACCAGAAGTTCGAAAATTTGTTCATGAATTTCCGCGCGGGCGGAATTGCGGTGCAGTCGAAGCCGCGCACGCCCGCGATTATGCTTTCAGGGTTTTTTTCGGCGGCTTTCGCGAATTTTTCGGCAAGTTCCGGCGGGTGCTGCCCGTCGGCGTCGAGCGTAATGACGTGCGTGAAACCGCGCTTTGCCGCCTCTTCGAACGCCGCTTTGAGAGCCTCCGCCTTGCCCCTGTTGCGCTCGAAGCGCACGAGGGTTGCGCGGGGAGAGCGCGTGGCAATCGGCGGGTTCGAGCCGTCGTCTATTACAAGCGCGTCAAGTCCGTCGGGCAGTCGGTCTATGATTCCGTCGAGCCTGTCCGCGTGGTTGTAGGTGGGTATTGCCGCACATATTTTCATTTGCGCTTGAAACGCGTGCAGAATTTCTGCATTCTCGATTTTGTTAATTGGCAATATTGCAAAAAAAAGAACTATTTACAATTATATAATGCCCGTAGACAAAACACGCCTCGACGCGCGAAGGGAAATTTGCGCGAAACTAAAATCAAAGCTTGTCGAAAACCTCGACATTCCCTACAAGCCCGACGACCTTTCCGACGACATCTCGCTGATAGGTTCGGGGCTGGGCTTGGATTCGCTCGACATTCTCGAAATCGTGCTGTGCGTGGAGAACAATTTTTCGGTCAAAATGCCCGAAGACAGCGCGCCCATTCTGCGCTCGCTCAACACTCTTGTAGACTACATAATCCAGCAGACGGAGGCGAAATGAGAAAACTGGCTCTTTCCGAAAAATGGGCGAAGTCCGGCGCAAAGTTCGGCGAAATCGCGGGCGCGGAGTGCGTTGAAAACTTCGGAGACGCCGCCGCGGAGCTTCGCGCAATCCGCCAGACGGCTGCTCTCTGCGACCTCTCGTTCTCCAAGATTTTCTCGTACGGCGAAAACGAGGGCATCGACTTTCTCGACACCGTGCTTGCCGCAAACATTCTCAAACTGCGCTACGGCGGAATTATCGACACATTCCTTGCCGACGAAAACGGCGGCGTTCTCGCCGAGACTTTTGTGGGGAACATAGACGACAGGGTTTTGGTTGTCGCCGAGACCGAAGCCGAAAGCCTCCCGCTTGCGGTTTCCCCCGAATGCGACATTACCGAAAACTGCGTTCTGCTTTCCGTAGACGGGCCGCTTGCGTGGAAAGTGGCGCGGGGCGTGTTCGGTTCCGACGTGCTGAACCTTTCGTTCCTTTCGCTCGAAAAATACGACTTCGAGGGCGCGGGCGTGATTCTCATGCGCAGCGGGCAGACGGGCGAATTCGGCTACCGCTTCGTTGTGCCGAATGCCGTCGCCGAGCCTTTCTGCGCCAAGCTGGAGGAACAGCTTGCCGCCGTCGGCGGACGCCTTTGCGGCTTCGACGCGCACAGAATAGCCCGCATGCAGGGCAACTTTTTCGACATTTACGAGGAGGGCGCGGTTGTGCGCAATCCGCTCGTTTTGGGGCTTCAATACATGGTCGATTTCGAAAAGGAATCGTTCGCGGGGTCGGAGGCGATTTTCGCGAACCGCGCGGCGGGCGTTTCCGAGCGCCTTGTCGGCGTGAAATTTTCCGCCGAAAACGTTTCCGACATCTACGACGGTTCGCGCAAAGTCGGGCGCGTCGTGGCGCGGCGCGGCGACATCGGGCTCGCTGTCTTCGACGCCGAATACGCGTGCGCGGGCTTTGCCTATTCCGCCGCTCCCGACGCCCACGAAACGGTCTTTACAACGTCGCGTCCGTTCGTTCTCGCCGATAGCCTCTCGCGCGGAATGGAGGACTGATTTTCTATTTATAAAGAGATGGAATCGCAGACAATTCTTGCGGGCAAAACCGCGATAATCACCGGCGGCTCGCGCGGGATAGGCGCGGCCGTCGCGCGGAAGTTCGCCGCGCGCGGGGCGCGGGTATTCTTCACCTACAAAAGCGGCGCGGAGGCGGCGGAAAGGCTCGCCGCCGAAACGGGCGCGACGGCGGTTTGCTGCGACCAGTCCGACAGCGCGGCGATTGAGTCGGCTTTCGAAAAAATCTTCGCCGAAACGGGGAGAATAGACGTTCTCGTAAACAATGCGGGCATTACAAAAGACTCGTTCCTTGCCCTCATGCCTGAGCGCGACTTCCTCTCCGTGCTCGACACAAACGCCGCGGGCGCGTTCCGCTGGACGAAGCTTGCGGCGAAAAAAATGCTTTCGCAAAAAAGCGGCTCTATAATTTTCATGTCGAGCGCGTCGGGGCTTGTGGGAATCGGCGGGCAGGCGAACTATGCGGCGAGCAAGGGCGCGATGTGCGCGTTTGCCCGCGCCGTCGCCGCCGAGCTTGGCTCAAAGGGAATCCGCGCAAACTCCATTTGCCCCGGCTTTGTGGAGACCGACATGACCGCGAAAATTCCGCGCAGGCTCGTTGCGGAGTATACCGATAAAATCGCGCTAAAACGCTTTGCTCAGGCGGAGGAAATTGCGTCGGTCGCGCTGTTTCTGGCGTCCGACATGTCGTCGTACATAACGGGGCAGTCGATTGCCGTAGACGGCGGGCTGACCGCGTGCTTCTGAATTATTTTGCGTCGGCGCGGCGTTGCGATGCGGGCTTTTCGGGTGAGTCGGAATAGTCGTCCGAAGTTTTCGCGACCGCGAATTTGCCGCTCCATTCGAGCAGCGCCGCGCCCCACGAAAGCCCCACTCCGAACGCGCAGACGGCGACTTTCATGCCCGCTTTCAGCCTGCCGTTTATCGCGGCGTCGGCGAGGGCAATCGGCACGCTTGCGCCGCCGCAGTTGCCGATGTCGTGCATTTTAAAATAGACTTTTTCGGGCGGAATTTTCAGCCTGTCGGCGGCGGCGGAGACCATCATTTCGCCCGCCTGATGGAAAACGAAAAGGTCGATGTCGTCCACGCCCATTCCGTTTTTTTTCAGCAGTTCGTTCACCGCCTGCGGGATTGTCTTGTAGGCGAACGCGAAAATTTTGAAGCCGTCTATTTTCATGTTGGCGTTCGTCCTGACGTTGCCGTCGGCGTCGGTGTATTCCTCGAAATCGCGCGGGGTGGGGGGGGTGCGCATGCCCGAAGTCGGGCAGATGAGGTCGGCGTAGCCCGCGCCGTTCGTCCCGAAAACAAAGTCGATGTAGTCGTCGGATTTTTCGACGATTGTAGCCGCCGCGGCGTCCCCGAAAAGCGACACCGAGCTTTTGTCCATGGGGTGGATTAGCCGCGTGGCGGTGTCGGCGGTTATCACCAGCGCCCTGCGGGCGAGCGACGCTTCGAGCCACGCGCCCGCCGTCGCCAGCGCGTAGGGGAACTGCGAGCACCCCAAGTTTATGTCGAAAGCCGCGCACGACTTCCCAAGCCCGAGTCTGTCCTGCATAATGCAGGCGTTCGACGGCATGGCGTAGTCGGGCGTTTGGGTCGCGAAGAGAAGCAGGTCTATGCTTTCGGGGCTTGCGAGGGCGTTGCCGAACAGCATTCGCGCGGCGTTTTCGGCGAGGTCGGAGGCGCAAGTGTCTGCGCCAACCGTGCGGCGTTCGAGAATCCCGGACATCGCCGCGATTTTGTCGGCGGTCTCCGTCCCGAAGCGTGCGCGCATTTCGTCAAGCCCGACCCTGTTCGAACCCGTTGCGTATGCGATTGCTGTTATTGCGGCTTTCATTATGCTCTGCCGAATAAACTACCACATCTTGCCAAAGTCGAGAAAGAATCGCCGAAAAAACTGTTCGCCGCCGATTTCGACAGCCCGCGCATGTTCACATATCTGCTCCTGAGCAGGTTTTGGTCGCGGTGCCCCATGTTGAGTTGGAGTCGCGGGAGGTCGGCGTATTTCTTTGCGTGGAAGCTTGCGTAGGTGTGCCTTAGCACGTCCTGAACCCAGTTTTTGCCAAGTCCAGACTCGTTTCTGATGTCGCGCCATTTTCTGCGCCAGCCGCAGGGGCGGATTTTCTGTTCGGGTCTTTTCTTGTAGGCCGAAAGTATCGATTTCAGCGATGGGCAGATTTCCACCTGCCTTACGCCGCCCGTTTTCGAGCAGAGCGAATTTACGGTGATTGTGTTTTCGGAAAGGTCTATGTCGCGCCATTTCAGCTTGCCGACCTCCGCCGGTCTTATTCCCGCAAGCACGAGCAGCCCGACCGCCGCCGCGCAGTTTTCGTGCCGCCCCGACGCAGAAATCAGCCTGCGCGTCTCCGAAAGCGACAGCGGCGAAATCTCGCCCTCGCGTATTTTTTTGCGCTCCACAAGCTTTACGGGGTTGCGCCCGCACCACTCGCGGCGCATTGCGTATTCGAAAAAACCGTGGAGCATTGCGCGGCCCTTGTTGAACTGGCTCGGCGTAGGGAACGCCTTTTCGAGCCAGAAGCGGCAGTCGCCAGCGGAAAGCTCCGCAAAGTTTCTTTTTGCGTAATGCGGCGCGGTTTTCAAGAGCCGCGCGCCCATGTATTTGATGTCGCGCAGGGAGTCCGGGCGCAGACCCGATTTGCTTGCGGCATACTCTTCAAACGCCGTCGCAGGCGAGATGTCGGCAAATTTCGCGGCGCGTTTGCCCGTCTCTATTATTTTGTTGCAGAATTGAATGGGCGTAAGCCCGGCTGACGGGCTGAGCGCGTCGAGCATGTTTCTGACAAGCCTTGCGGCGTCGAGTACGCTTATTCCCGAACCGCGCAGGACGGTTTCGGCGGATGTGAGTTGATAGTGTTTCATAGTATTAAGAATACTGTTGTAGAGTAAATTTAATAA
>JAJXPD010000004.1:17782-28445 GCA_021641325.1 Opitutales bacterium | reverse complement strand
ATTGAATGTTAGCCGCCTCTAACTTTGAAAACATTTTAATACAATGAAACACTACACTGCAAAAACTGCACTGGCAATGTGCGCAACATTAACGACTCTCGGCGCGTTCGCGCAGAGCGCAAACACCGCAGCCGCTCCCGAAGCGGAAGCGGTCAAGGGCGAAGCTACCGCGGAGACCCAGAAATGGTACGAAAAGGACAGCCTGTTCCTTGCCGAC
Organism: Opitutales bacterium; assembly: GCA_021641325.1. Taxonomy (GTDB): domain Bacteria; phylum Verrucomicrobiota; class Verrucomicrobiia; order Opitutales; family Intestinicryptomonadaceae; genus Merdousia. The sequence continues at coordinate 28,228 of JAJXPD010000004.1, read as the reverse complement.
ACCACCGAAAAGCTCTCCGAAGACACGGGTTTCACGCCCTCGGTTGTATGGACGGGCGAAGCGTGGGGCAACTTCACGCGCGGCAACAATATCAAGAACGTGGTCGATTCGCTCTTCACGGTCGGCTTTGAAGAGGATTTGTCGGTTGCAACGGGCGTCGAACACGCCGGTAAAATCGGCGTAAGCGCGTTCTACTACACGGCGTCGCACGGCGGCGACCTCGGCTTCGAATCGTCGCAGGGCGGATATTCGAACATCGTCGCGGGCGAAATGCTCCGCGCTTTCGAAATCTACTATGCAAACGAGTTTGAAACGAAGGCGGGCAACTTCGGGTTCAGAATCGGACAGCTTGCCGCCGACGAAGACTTTATGGGCATGGACTATTCCGACGTGTTCCTCAATTCGTCGCTCGGAGCTATCCCGAATGTCGCGCCCGCGCAGTTGTTCTCGCAGTACAACGTAGCCACGCTCGGCTTGGTAGTCTACTACTCGGTCGGCGATTTCGACGCGACGTTCGGTCTTTATAACGGCAACGTCGGCGCGGACATCTCCTCGAACAACGGCTTCGACTACTCCAACACTTTCGACACAATCGCCTTCTGGTACCAGTTCGGCTACAACTACTCAATCGGCGACCTCGCCGGCCGCGTAGTATTCGGCGGCAACTACCACAGCGACCCCTCGAAGGTCAATTTCGACGAATTCGACGACAGAAACTTCTACTCGTTCTTCGTAGGTCTCCAACAGGACTTCATTAACGACTCCGAAGGCAACGCAAAGCTCGGCGGTTTTGTCCGCTTGGGGCTCGTTCCCTCGTCGAAATCGTCCGACAACAACTTCTACGCCGACTTCGGCCTGAACTGGTTTGCGCCGATTCCCGGCCGCGACGACGACGTGTTCGCGGTTGCGTACTCGGTCATCGGAAACGAACGCGACGCCCGCGCCGACTTCGGCCAGCACTACGACGGCACGCTCGAATTCACCTACCGCTGCCAGCTCACGCCCGCAATCGCCATTCAGCCCGATTTCCAAATCTTCATGAATCCGGTCAACAGCGACAGCGGCGCGAAGGAAACCGCGTATGTTCTCGGCGCGAGAGCCGAAATAACTTTCTAATGCCGCTCCATACGAGAGTGAAATTATGAAAAAGAACGAAAAATCCGAAAACGCCACGCTCGCCGACCTCCCCGTCGGCGCGTCGGCGAAAATCGTGAAAATTTTGCCCGACATGCGCGGCAAAAAGAAATTCGCCGACGTCGGCATTATGCCCGGCACGGAGCTTATCCTAGAAGCGAAGGCCCCCTTCGGCGGACTCCTCAGAGTCAAGGTCATGGAAACGAGCATGGCATTCCACTCGGAGGACGCTAAAAACATTTTGATAGGAGACCTTCATAAATGAAAAAACGTTTCAGAGTTGCGCTTGCGGGCAATCCTAACTGCGGCAAAACTTCGATTTTCAACGACCTTACGGGCACGCGCCAGCACGTCGGCAACTACCCCGGCGTGACGGTCGAAAGCAAGTCGGGCACGTTTGAAATCGACGACTTGGAAATCGAGCTTATCGACCTCCCCGGCGTGTATTCGCTGTCGTCGGGCTCGCCCGAAGAGGAAGTGGTCTTCAACGAGCTGACAAAGCCCGGAATCGACCTTATCCTCAATGTTGTGGACTCCTCGATTCCCCGCAGAAGCCTCTACCTCACGACACAGCTTGCCGAACTCCACATTCCCATGATTCTGGCGTTCAACATGAGCGACGACGCCCGCAGAAAGGGAATGAAATTCGACATCGCGAAGCTCGAAAAATACTTCGGCTCGCCGATAGTGCAGACAATCGGACGCACGGGCGAAGGCATGAAGGAGCTTGTCGTAAAGCTTGCCGAAACAATCGGGAAGCTTCCCGCGCACAACGTCCCCATGCTCACCTACGGGGCGGACGCCGACGACGCAATCAACGCCGTCGCCGCGAAAATCGACGCGCTTAAAATCGGGCGTTTCGCGCACATTCCGTCGCGCTTCTTCGCAATCAAGCTGCTCGAAAACGACTCGTGCACCGCGAAAATCGCCGACTTCAATCCCGTCAAGGGCGAGGTCAAGGAGCAAATCGCCCACCTTTCGGACAGCCACGCGATAGACTCCGAAAGCTTCATGGCCGACAGACGCTACGCAATGCTTGCGGGCGCGTGCAGCCATGCGATATCAATGACGCGCGAACGCCGCCGCGAAATTTCCGACAAAATAGACTCGGTAATGACGAACAAATATGTGGGTCTCCCGCTGTTCCTCGCCATTATTTACTTGATGTTTGTATTCACGTTCACCTGCGCCCAGCCGTTTATGGACTGGATTGAGGAGGGCTTCGGTTTCCTTTCCGAATTCGTACAGTCGGTTTGGAGCGAAGACACTCTTCCGTTCTGGCGGTCGATGGTTACCGACGGTATCATCGGGGGTGTCGGCGGCGTGATTGTATTTCTGCCTAATATCCTGTTTTTGTTTTTTGCAATCGCAATTCTCGAAGATTCAGGTTACATGGCTCGCGCCGCGTTCGTAATGGACGGCGTCATGAGGAAGTTCGGCTTGCAGGGGCGTTCGTTTGTCCCGCTGGTTCTCGGCTTCGGTTGCAATGTTCCGGCGATTATGGCTACACGCTGTATCGAATCGGACAACGACCGCAAGGCTACCGTCATGGTGCTTCCCCTTATGAGCTGCGGCGCGCGCCTTCCGATTTACGCGCTCGTTATCCCCGCGTTCTTCGCGGCGCAGTATCAGGCGGCGATGATGTGGGTGATGTACGTAATAGGCGTGGTTGTCGCGCTGTTTGCGGCAAAGCTCATGCGCAACACGCTTTTCAAGGGCGACGGCGAAGTCTACCTCATGGAGCTGCCTCCGTACCGCATGCCCACGTTGAAGAGCCTTTTGCTCCACATGTGGGACAGAGGTAAAATGTACCTCCACAAAGCGGGGACAATCATTCTCGCGACCTCGATAATCCTGTTCATCGCCAACACGTATCCCGAAAAGACGGTGTTCTCGAAGGACTACGACGCAATGGTCGAACAGGTGCAGAAAGAGGGCGCGGCGAAGAAGCTTTCGGAAGAGAAAATCGAAGAGGAAGTGGCTTCAATAGAAAACGAAAAGAGCGCGGAAATGCTCGAATACACGGTTTCGGGCAGAATCGGAAAGTTCCTCGAACCCATGTTCGCGCCCATCGGATTCGACTGGAAGCTGACCACGGCAAGCATCGGCGCTCTCGCCGCAAAGGAAGTGTTCGTATCGCAGCTGGGCATTCTCTACGCCGAGGGCGAAGCGGACGAAGAGTCCGAAACGCTCCGCGAAAAGCTCGCAAAAGTCTACACTCCCTTGCAGGGCTTCTGCATGATGCTATTCTCGCTGATGTCCATTCCCTGCTTGGCGACACTCGCCGTCATGAAGCGCGAATTGAACTCCTGGAAACTCACGATAGCCGAAACCTTCGGGCTGTTCGCCCTCGCGTACATCGCGACTCTCATCGTGTACCAAATCGGTTCGCTGCTTAACATCGGCACAAAGTTGATTTCATAACAAAGGAAAGGAAATAAAATGGAAACTGCAATATCCGTTATCTTGGGTGTAATTCTCGCGTATGTCGCGATTATGACGATTTCGCGCGGCATAAAAAAAGCGGCGAACGGCGGGTGCTCGTGCGGCGGCGCGTGCAAAGGCGGTTGCCATTGCGGCGCGGCGGGCAAGCATTGGGACATTTCCGCCGAAAAGAAACGCTAAAACCGCTTCGCGAAAATATTTCTTCTAATCATAATTACGCTGTCGAGTCCGCGAACCGCAAGGTTCGCGGGCTTTTTTCGATTCCGATTTTTTTCCGCGGCGGCGTGTGTTTTGCGGCGTCCGAGCGGGGCGGGAATGTTTTCTTCCGAGCTTCGGCTTTGCGCGTTGCCGTCTGGGGGCGCAAAAAAAACGCGCGGTTGCCCGCGCGTCGAAATTTTCAAATGCGTTTGATTACGCTTTTGCGGAGGCGTTTTCGGAAGAGCCGCCGCCGTAGGACTTGTGGTCGTCGTCCTCCCAATCCGAGGGGATTTCGCCCTCGCGGTAGCGCATTTTCACGTAGTCGCGAATCGGCGCGCCCACATAAATCTGTCTGGGGCGGCTGATTTTGCCCTTTGTCTGCGACGCCACTTCGCGCCAGTGTGCAATCCACCCCGGCATTCTGCCGATTGCGAAAATCACCGTGAACATGTCGGTCGGCATTCCGATTGCTTTGAGAATGATTCCGCTGTAAAAATCGACGTTGGGGTAGAGGTTTCTCGACACAAAATAGTCGTCGCTTCGCGCCATTTCTTCGAGCCTTTGGGCGATGTCGAGAAGCGGGTCTTTCACCTTGACGATTTTCAGCACCTTTTCCGCCGCGGCGCGGAGGATTTTCGCGCGCGGGTCGTATGTTTTGTAGAGCCTGTGTCCGAAGCCCATCAGACGCGTCTTGCCCTCTTTCGCCGCCTTGACGAACGCGCTGCCGTCGTCGCCGCTGCGGTGGATTTCTTCGAGCATCTGGATAACCTGCTGGTTTGCGCCGCCGTGGAGCGGCCCCCAGAGCGCGCACACGCCCGCCGAAACCGAGGCGAACAGGTTTGCGCCGGAGCTTGCGACCATTCTGACGGTCGATGTGGAGCAGTTTTGCTCGTGGTCTGCGTGGAGCAGGAGGATAAGGTCGAGGGCTTTCGTGATGTCGTCGTGCGGGTAGTACTCGTGGTACGGCTCGGTGAACATCATGTGTAGGAAATTTTGGCTGTATCCCAAGTCGCGCTTGGGGTAGATGAGGGGCAGCCCGTTTTTCATTCTGTAAGCCATTGCGGCAATCGTGCGGACTTTGCTAAGCAGGAGCGCGGCGGCGTCGTCGAAGTGCTCCAAGTCTTGCTCCCTGTGGTTTGTGACCATGTTGGGGTAGTAGCAGCCGACCGAGTTTAGCAGCGACGACAGAATCGCCATCGGGTGCGCCGTGAACGGGAATCCGCCGTCGAAGAAGTGCATCATGCCCTCGTGGAGGCTTGCGTTGCGGAGCACTTTTTGCGAGAACGCGCTCATCTGTTTGCGCGTGGGAAGCTCTCCGTAAATTATGAGGTAGGCGGTTTCGATGAATGTCGAATTTTCCGCGAGCACCTCAATCGGAATTCCCCTATAACAGAGGATTCCCTTTTCGCCGTTGATGTATGTGATTGCGCTTTTGCACGACCCTGTGTTTGCAAATCCTTCGTCGAGCGTAATGTAGCCTGTCTGCGAGCGGAGCTTCGAAATGTCTATGCCCTTGTCGCCCGCCGTGCCTTCTACGACGGGAAGCTCGTAAGTCTTTTCGTTTAAGGTGATTTTTGCGTTTTCGGGTTTTGTCATGTTCACAATTTAAACTATCATTGAAATTTGCGGAAATTTCGCAACAAAAAAATCCTACCGCGCGTTCGCGAGGAAGTTTGCATAGAGTTGCAGGCCTTTCGACTGGCTCTTTTCGGGGTGGAACTGTGTGGCGACAAGATTTCCGCGCGCGATTGCGCTTGTAAACGCCTGCCCGCCGTATTCCGTCGTTCCCAGCACGATTTCCGTTTGCGGCGTATCCACAAAGTAGCTGTGGACGAAGTAGAACTGGTCGGCGTCGTCGATTCCGTCGAGCAGTTTTTCGTTGCCCGCGCGTTTGAACGCGATGTTGTCCCAGCCCATGTGCGGAACTTTGAATTTTCTGTCGAGCCGCAGTTTTTTGACGCGACCCCTGAAAATTCCGAGGCATTCGACGTCGCCCTCTTCGGAGTATTCGAAGAGCGCCTGCAAGCCGAGGCAAATGCCGAAAAACGGCTTGTCGGCGGCAATCCAGCCGCGAATTGCGTCGTCGAAACCGGTCGATTTGAGCAGCTTGATTGTGTCCACAATGCAGCCCTGTCCGGGGAATACGAGAATGTCGCCGTCCGCGATTTCCGCCGGCGCGGAGATGATTCGCGCGTTCGCGCCGACGCGCTGCCAGGCGCGGAGAACGCTCATTAAATTTCCCATTCCGTAGTCGATAACCGCAACATTTTTCATATTGAAACAAGGAAATATCGGGGGGCGCAAATTGCGAGAAAAAAAATGCGTTCCGCGCGTCGGCGTCGGAGCTTCTCGGAAGCCGGCTGTCGGGAGAATTTTTGCTTCGGGCGACGCGCGGAAGCGGCAGGGGCCGGCTGGCGCGGAACGCCCCGCAGCCGCGGCAAACAAAAGCTTGACCTCTTGGAACGGGTGCGGCAAAATTTCCGCATAGAACATTCCGCTATTTTATGTTAAAAAAACTCATTCCCTTTCTGCTTGCGGCGCAGTCGCTTTTTGCCGCGCACGTTTCGACGATAACTCCGCTCGACGGCGAAAAATGGTACGGCGCGGCGACAATGCTCGGCGACCAGATGCCGTTTTCGACCTTGAAGAAAAAAGTCGATTTGAACGTCTCGCACATGGCGAATCAGGCGGCTCCCTTTCTGCTTTCGTCGAAAGGCCGCTACGTTTGGAGCGAAAAGCCCTTTGCGCTCGACGCAAAAGACGGCGTAATCACGCTGACTTCCGACTTCGAAAAGCTCGAACCCGTCGCCGCGGGAAGCACTCTCAGGGACGCATTTCTTGCTGCCGCAAAAAAGCATTTCGCCCCCGACGGAAGGATTCCGCCCGAGGAATTTTTCACAAAGCCGCAGTTCAACACTTGGATTGAGCTTGTCAGGGAGCAGTCGACCGAAAACATTTTGAAATACGCGCGGGACATCGCCGCAAACGGCTTCCCCTGCGGCGTGCTGATGATTGACGGCGGCTGGGACAGATGCTGCGGCATGCTCGACTTCGACGCAAAAAAAATTCCCGACCCCAAAGCCCTCAACAGGGCAATTCACGACATGGGCTACAAGGCGATTTACTGGGTCGGGCCGTTCGTAGGCTCGGTTGGGGCGGAGTTTCTCGAATGGGAAAAGGCGGGCGTGCTGCTCATGGAAAAAAACGGAAAGCGCAAGCGCGCCGCAATAATTCCGTGGTGGAGCGGTTTCAGCGCATCGTACGATACCACAAACCCGAAAGCCCTAGACCATTTGGAAGCCCGCTTGCGCAAGCTGCAAAAAGATTTCGACATCGACGGCTTCAAGTTCGACGGCGGCGACACGCACCATGTGAAAAGCCCGAACGTAAAATTTTTCTCGCCCGAAAAAACTCCGTCCGACTATACGAAAGGCTGGGCCGAGCTGGGCTACCGCTTCGAGTACAACGAAATGCGCACAACGTGGAAAATGGGCGGCAAAGCCCTCGTCCAGAGGCTTCACGACAAGCGTTGCCGTTGGAAGGACATGCAAAAGCTTGTTCCGCACATGCTCTCGGCGGGGCTTATCGGCTACGCCTATACTTGCCCCGACATGATTGGCGGCGGGGAGGTCAACTCTTTCGCCGACATCGACCGCACCAAGCTCGATCAGCGGCTGATTGTGCGCTACGCGCAGGTTTCGGCGTTGATGCCCATGATGCAGTTTTCGCTCGCGCCGTGGCGCGTTCTCGACAAAAAGCACCTCGACCTCTGCCGCGACGCCGCGCTGCTCCACACCAAGTTTGCGGGCTATATTTTGGAGCTTGCCCGCCATAGCGCAAAAACCGCCGAGCCTATCGTTCGCGCCATGGAATACCAATTCCCGAACGAGGGGCTTGCCGATGTCGTGGACCAGTTCATGCTGGGCGACAAATACCTTGTCGCTCCCGTCGTCACGAAAGAAGATTTCAGAACCGTGCGCCTGCCCAAGGGCAAGTGGCGCGACGAACTCGGCAATGTGTTCGACGGCGGCAGAACCGTGAAGATAGACGCGCCCATAGAGCGGCTTCCGTATTTTACGCGAATTTCCGAATGACGCCCCTGCGGGTTTTGCGCGAATCCGCCCAGACGTTTGCTTTTGCGGCTTCCGCTTCGGGGGCTGCGCGGCGCGGCGGATAACAAAAAAAGGAATCGGTTTTGCGCCGATTCCTTTTTTTTAGTGGTTGACCGATAGGGACTCGAACCCCAACAAAAGGTGCCAGAAACCTTTGTGCTACCATTACACCATCGGTCAATTTTGAAAGTCTCATAAGTTTGTTCCGACCGTCCGCTTTGTCAAGGCGTTTTTTAGCTTTTTTTGCGGCGGCCGCGCTTTTATCTTTGACAACGCTCCAAAAAACAAATTCCATTACCCGCAACCAATGGACGACGACCCCCACAAATTATCGGAAAATCTCGAAGACTACCTCGAAGCGATAGCCTCGCTGGAAGCCAAAAACGGTACTGCGCGTCCGACGGATATCGCAATAGCAATGTCCGTAAAAAAACCCTCCGTCACCGCCGCGCTCAATTCGCTTTCCGAGCGCGGACTTGTGGAATACGAAAAATACAAGCCCGTTTCACTTACAAAAGACGGCCGCGCGGTTGCCGTAAACGTCCGCCGCAAACACGAGCTATTGAAGGGCTTTTTTACAGACTTCCTCGGTGTCGATAGCGCCGCCGCCGATTCCGCCGCATGCAAAATGGAGCACGCGCTTGAAGACGACATCATGCGCAAGCTCGTAAAATTCATCGCAACACTGCGCCGCGAGGCGTCGCCCGATTCGCTCGAAAAATAGCACGGCTTAGTTGCGGCGCGGGAACGGCGCATGCGGCTTTTCCGCGGGTCGCTTTTTGCCTTGTTTTGCGCGTTGTCCGCGCCTTTTTTTTTCGCCGCGCGTCTTGCGGTTTTTTGCGCGGGGCAATTCAAGCCCCGCATAAACAAAAAACTCCCCCGATTTTTCTGATTCGGGGCGTTCGGTTTTTGCGTTGCGGATAGCGCGTTATTGCAGTTCTCCGCGCAGGTATTTGTCCATTGATTCCGCCGCCTGTTTTGCCTGAACCATCGCGCCCACGATTGTAAGCGGGCCGGTAACAACGTCGCCGCACGCGAACACGCCCGCCATCGAGGTTTGGAGCGTCTGCGGGTCTACGGCTATCGTGCCGTTCGGGTTCAGTTTGAGGTGCATGCAGTTGCGGGCAAGTCGGTCGCGCGGCTTGCTGCCCGTCGAAAGAATGACGGTGTCGCAGTTGAGCACGAATTCCGAGCCTTCTATTTCCACTGGCACGCGGCGTCCCGACGCGTCAGGCTCTCCCATTTGCGTCTTGACGCATTCAATTCCGTAGACGTTGCCCGTCTTGTTGTACAAAATTTTCTTTTGGAGCGTGTTACCGATTATCTCCACGCCCTCGCTGCGGGCGATTTCGATTTCGTCGGCGCGCGCGGGCATTTCCTCGACCGAGCGTCTGTAAACCACCGTCGATTTCGCCCCGCACCTGAGCGCGACTCTCGACGTGTCAATCGCCACGTTTCCGCCGCCGATTGTAATGACGTTTTCGGCGTGTATGGGCGATACCATCATTCTGTCGCCCGCCATTGTGGAGAGGTTGAAACGCGCCAAAAATTCGTTCGAGGTATAGACGCCCTTTGCGTATTCGCCCGCGATGTACATTGTTATCGGACGCCACGCGCCGGTCGCCACAAGGACGGAGTCGTAGCGTTCGCGCAGTTCGTCGAGGCTGTACGGCGGCTCGCCTATGCCGATTCCGTAGTGGATATTGACGCCCATTTTTTCGAGGCGCGAGATTCTTTCGAATACGATTTCGCGCGGGAGCCTGAATTCGGGAATGCCGTACATCGTAACGCCTCCGGGGAGGTCGCGCCCTTCGAAGACCTCCACCGCGTGCCCCATCTCGGAAAGCTTTTCGGCGGCTGTGATGCCCGCGGGTCCAAGCCCGATTATCGCCGTGTGCTTGCCCGTAGGCGGCTTGCATTCGGGAATATGCGTGTGCCCGTTGATTCGCACATAGTCGGCGGCGAAGCGTTCGAGCGCGCCGATTGCCACGGGCTTGCCGCGTATGCCGAGCACGCACGAGCCTTCGCACTGCTTGCTCTGGTTGCAGAGGCGTCCGCATATCGCCGACATCGTCGACTGCGTCGCGAGTTTTTTTGCTGCTTCCGCCACGTTGCCGTTTGCGATTTCGTATACAAATTCGGGTATGTTGATGTGGTTGGGGCAGCCTATTTGGCAGCGCGGCTTGGGGCAGTGCAGGCAGCGCGACGCCTCCGCCATTGCAGCTTTTTTAGTGATTCCGTAGTAGGCTTCGCCGTCGTCGGTGATGCGTATTTTTTCGGTGCATTCGTGGACGTCCATTCTCGGAAGCCCCGAAGCCGTAAGTTTTTTGTTTTCCGAACTCATAATAATATCCCGATTATTTTTGAATTATGTCCCGCGCGAATCAACATTATTCGCATTTCGGCGCAAATTTTGCGCCTATTTCGACCTTTTCCATTTGTACGCCGCCGCCGCGATTATCCAGAAGCTTGCCGACACCGCCGTGCTTTGGAACGGCGCGTCTACGACTCCCGCCGCCGCGAGCGCGAGCGCCAGCGTTTTTTCGACGGGCGTTCC
>JAJXPD010000004.1:0-17772 GCA_021641325.1 Opitutales bacterium | reverse complement strand
CGACGCCGCCGAGAATCCGCCGCCGAACAGCGTTCCCGCAAACAGGAAAATCGGCGCGATTGCCGCAAGAATTAGCCCGACTTTCCCGTTTTCGACCAGCTTTTGCAGAAGGTCCGAGCGCGGCGATTCCGTCGGCTCGCCGCCCAAGTCCGCGTCCTGCGAAAACGCCATGAGCGTTTTGTAGGACGCGCTTCCCCAGCCCGTAGCCGGCGCGGTTTCGGCGAGTTTGCGCGAGTCCTCCAAGATTCCCGCGCGGATTTCGGCGGGTATCGACGTTTCGAAAAGTCCGCCCGCGCCGTCCGCCGCCGCGTCGGAAACGGTTTTTGCCGCGAAGAGAAAAGCCGCGACCGCCGCCGCCGCGTAGCATGCCGCGGGAACGGCAAGGTGCGCCCGTTTGTATTCGGACTTCAAATGCCTTGCCGCCGCATTGCGTCCGGCGTTTCTTTTTGTCGGAAGCGTGTCGAGCGCAAGCAGAGCAAACGACGCCCCCGCGAGCGCGAGCGCCAGCGTTTTTTCGACGGGCGTTCCCGCTTTGAGAATGCCGAGCAGAATCGCCGCCGCAACCGCGACCGCCGCGAGTCTCTGCGACGTCGCGAAAGTTTCGAGCCTGAACCTCTGCGGCGAGCCGAGAGCCGTCGCGAATGCCGCTCCCAGCCAGAGCATGCCGAACGCCGCCCACTGCGGGGCGTCGGCGAAAGTGGAGAACGAGTGCTCGCCGAGCGACGGAAGCGGCAGTTGCGGGATAGTTTCGAGCGGGATTTTCAGCAGTCCGAAAACCGACAGCCCAGCCGCCATGCACGCGCCCGCGAAAAGTATTTTGCGTATTATGTAGCGCGAGCTTGTGATAAACAGAATCGACAGCCCGCACGCCGCCGCCGCCAGATTCGCGAGGTCGGAAAACACCGCCGCCGAGAACGGGAACGCCGCCGATACTATCGGCGCGTCTGTTTGCGCGAGCGTCAGGTTGCCGTTTGCGTCTTCCGCAAGGACGGGGCTGCCCGCGAGCGTCAGCGCAAGCTGGGCAATCAACGGCGAGAGCGCAAGAAGGTAGAGCGCGAAAGTGTGCTTGGGCGCGTCCGCCCAACCGCGCGAGTACGCAAGCACGTTCAGCGGCGCAAGCACCCCGAACGCGAGGAAAAGCCCGCCCGCGAGAGCCGAGCCGCCGCCGAGCAGAAGCGCGGGAATCGCCGTCATTGCAAGGACGTTCGCCACGAGGAAACTTTCGTTTCCGTTTCTCGCGCCGTTAAGAACTGCCTCTTCGTCGAGCATCTATTTTGAAAAGCAGATTGATTTTGCGATTTCGTCGGCGACGTTTCCGCCTTCGAGAGCCGCGAGTATTTCAAGACCGAATTCCACCGCCGTTCCCGCGCCGCGAGAGGTAATCACGCAGCCGTCGCGCACGACGTTTTTCGAAACGTCGGCGTTTTCGATTTTGTCCGCGACCGACTGGTGCGCCGTGCATTTTTTCCCCTTCAAAATCTCCATTTCCGCAAGAACCATGGGAGCCGCGCAGATTGCCGCCACGATTTTCCCGCCGTTCAAATGGCGTTCGAAAAGCCCGCGCATGGGGGCGATGTCGTCGGGGTGCATGTCGAGAATGTCGTATACCCCGGGGCCTCCTGGGAGGATTACCGCGTCGAAATTTTTCTTGCACGCCTCCGCGAAAGGTTCGTCGGCGTCAATCGCGATTCCGCTTCTGCCGATAATTTCTAGGGAGTCGCCGAGGGCGGCGGTCGTCACGTCCACGCGGGCGCGGCGCAGAATATCCACGGGGGCGATAGCCTCCAATTCCTCCACTTTGTCGAAAAGTATTACAAGAGCTTTTTTCATAATTTCGGATTTTTTATAAAGTTTTCTACTTCCGCCGCGTATTCGGGCGACGACGAAATGTTGTTGTGTCCGTAGCCTTTCAGCCACACGAGCTTCTTTGGGCACTTCGCCGCGTCGAAATTTTCGCGGGCGTTGCGCGGGGCGACAATCGCGTCGCGCGTTCCGTGCAGGATTAGCAGCGGGCATTTAAACTCGGCCACTTTCGACGAATTGTCGAGTATTTTCCACGGAATGATGTCTATCGGGAGCGTCGTTTTTGCGCCGTTTGCGATTCCCCCCGCGAGGATTATCCCGCGCCAGCCGTCCCGCTTTTCGGCGACGGCGCACACCGCCGCGCTTCCGAGCGAGAAGCCGAAGAGCACGGTGTTTTCGGGCGCGTAGCCGAATTTTGCGGCGGCGTAATTCCACGCCGCCTCCGCCGATTCGTAGAGGTTTTTCTCGGTCGGTCTGCCCTCCGAAAATCCGTAGCCGCAGTAGTCGTACGAGAACACGTCGAAGCCGCGTTTGCGAAGCTCCTCCAAGCCCGGTCGGACAAGCCCCAAGTCCTCCCCGTTGCCGTGGCAGTAGAAGATTTTGGGCGCGTCGGGCTTGCCCGATTTCAGCATGAGGGCGACGAGCTTCGTGCCGTCGGTCATTTCGAAAAACGAAAGCTCCCGCGTTTTGACGTATGTCCGCGCGGGCGGGTGGAACATCAGCGCGTTTGCGAACAGTTTTGCCGCCGCCAAAATTCCGCAGTAGACGAGGGCGGCAAGGCACAGCAATGCGACGGCGGTTTTCATTTTCGCGCAAGTTTGTCGAGGTTGACCCAGTGGCGGTTTTCGATTGCCTCGGGGCGTCTGTCGGGCGGCAGGTCGGGGGAGGCTTCGAGCCATTCGAGCAGAATCGCCGAGTCAGCACCCGCGCTTTTTGCGATTGAAAGTATCTGCTTGCGGCGTTTTGAAAACACCGCCCTCATAATCTCGCGCGTTTTCGGCGCGAACGTGTACGCGTTGGGCTTTTTCGAAAGCGGAAGCAGCATGGAATCGACCGACGGGCGCGGGTGGAAGCACGCCGCCGACACTTTATGGGGCGTCTGCACGTCGTAAGCTTCCGAGAGCAGAACGGAAATCGGCGAAAATTCGCCAGAGCCGTTCCGCGCCGCAAAGCGCAATGCCGCCTCCTTTTGGAGCATGAGCGACATCTTTTGAGGAAGCCTGCCCGCGAGGATTTTGTCGAGCCACGGCGTGCTGATTGCGTAGGGCAGGTTTGCCACAACCTTGAAATTGTCGGCGGCGGGCGGCAGGTTCGCAAGCGGGTATTCCACGGCGTCGGCGTTGATTAGGTCGAGGTTCGGGTTGCCGCCGAAACGGCCTTTCAGAAATTCGAAAAGCCTTTTGTCAAGCTCGACGGCGTAGACTTTTGCGCCGCGTTCGAGCAGCGCGCCCGTGAGCGTCCCCAACCCGGGGCCTACTTCCACAACGGTGTCGCCCGCGGAGACTTCGGCGAGTTCGAGCGATTTCCTCACAATGTTTGCGTCCACCAAAAAGTTCTGCCCGAACTTTTTTACGGGCGAGTGTCCGATTTCGCGCAAAATTTCCGTCGTCTGCGACGGCGAAAGCTGTCCGTTGTATTCCATATATCGCCAATATTCTTTCTTTTTCGGCGTTTAGCGCAACAATTTTATTTTTGCGTCGGGCAGTTTTGAAGCGCGGCTTGCGCCGCGGGCTTCGCGGTTTTCTTTGGGTAGAAGCCGATTCCGAACGCGAGCGCAAGCCCCGCCGCGACGAAAAGAACCGCCGCCGCCTTGCTCTTTTTGCAAATCGCGTTTTTGACGAATTTTGCGTTCAGCAGAATGTGCAGGAGCGCGCACGCCGCCGCCGCAAAACCCGCGTACAGGTGCAGGGTCTTCCAGTCGTGCTTTCCCATTCCCATGACCGTTTGCATGCCCGCGCCTTTTACGAAAGTGTATTCGAGCATTATTCCCGTTCCGAGTAGGAAGCAGAAGAGGAGGTAGAGCAGGGTGTCGTTTATTTTTCTAATCATAATTGTTGCGCCTTTTTCAAAGCTCCGTTTGAGCGCGGCGGATTGCGAAGTATTCGTCGAGCGTGTCGGGGGCTTTTGCTCCCGCGGAAATTTTTTCGCGCATGAGTTTCGCCGCGTAGAGGGCGCGTTTTAGCATCGCCGCCTGCACGTTTTTCGGATCGGCGGCGTTTGCGCCGAGCGCGGAGAGCGACTTTCCCGCCTCCTCTTCGACTTCGCCGCAAAACTTCAACGCAGTGTCGGTCTCGCCGATTTTCCAGTATCTGTACGCCGCGTAGATTCTGTTTGTGGTGTCGCCGTTTTTTGCGCCCCGCGCGAACCAGTCGGCGGATTTTTTCGCGTCTACGGGGAAGCCGTTCCTGCCCTCTGCGTACATCGACGAAATTTTGAAACAGCAAGACGGGTCTTTCTCCGCGAGCTTTTCGAAATAGTATTGCGCCTTTTCCTGATTCTGCGGCAGGAAGCGTCCGCGCGCGTACATCTTTGCGACTTTCTCGATTGACTCCGCATGCCCCGCGTCCGCCGCCTTTTTGTACCAGAACACTGCGCGGGCGCGGTTGCGCGGAAGCCCGTCTTCGCCCGACATGAACTTTTCGGCGACAGCCGCCATCGCCACCGCGTTGCCGCTTTCCGCCGCCGCGAGCTGCATTTGCGCGAACTTCGCCCGCCACTTCGCAAGCTCCTCTTTGTTCCCGAGGTTTTCGTGTATTTCGACGAGCTTCACCACGGCGTCGGCATTGCCGCTTTCCGCCGCGAGGGTAATCCAGTACAGGGCTTTGAGCTGGTCTTTAGGCACGAGGAATCCGTACAGGAACGCGTTTCCGAGCGACCATTTGTCGTTGGCGTCGCCCGCGTTTGCGGCGGCTTCGCGCCATTTCACGGCTTTTGCGAAGTCGCGCTTGACGAGTTTCCCCTCGCCGTAGATGTAGCCCAAGTACGCCATCGCCGCCTTTTCGTTTTGCGCGGCGGATTTTTCGAGCCACTCCACGGCCTTTGCCGCGTCGGCGGGAAAGCCGTTCGCGCCCTTTGCGTAGAACGAGCCGAGCGCGAGCTGCGCGGCGGCGTCGCCCGCCATCGCCTTTGCGGCTATTGCGCCGCCGTCCGCGGCGTCCGCCTGTCTGCGTTGCGCCCCGATTTGTCCGAGGCTTTGCGCGGTTGCCGCGCACGCCAGAGCCGCCGCCGCGAGGGTTGCCAGAAGTTTTTTCATCGCTTTTTGAAAATCATTCTCGACTGGAATACGGCGAAGGTTTTTCCCGATTCCGCCGATTTTATCGCGACGTCGCAGAGCGCGGTTTTTTCGTCGGAATACGAAATCGACGCCTCCGCCACAACCGTTTCGTTTGCGGGGCAGGGCGAGAGGTAGTTGATTGAAGCCCCGGAGCTTATCGCGACCCGTCCGTCGGCGTTTGCCGCCAGCGCCGACGCGAAGTCGGCAACGGTGAACAAAAAGCCTCCATGGGCGATGTCCACCCCGTTCAAAAATTTTTCCTCCGCTTTTCCGCGGACTTTCGCCGCGCCGAATTTGCATTCGAGCGTTTCAAGCCCCAGCGTTTTCGCCATTCTGTCTCTGTCGGTATTTGCCATTGTCTTATGAAAAAGGCGCGTTTCGGATTCATTCGTCCGAAAACGCGCCCAAATTAAACCGTTGTCTTTAACTTAGATTTTTGTGCCTTCCACGGGCGCGATTTCGTTGAAGCCTTGCAGGAGCTTTTTGGTAATCGGGCCGGGTTTGCCGTCGCCGATGCTTCTGCCGTCGAGTTCGACGAGGGGAATGAGCTTTGCCGCGGTTCCCGTGAGGAAGCATTCGTCCGCCGTCCAGACGTCAAAACGCGCGAGCGGCTTTTCGACGACTTCAATGCCGAGCCTCTTTGCGACGTCGAGCACCGCGCGGCGCGTCATGCCGCCGAGCGAGCCGCAGCTGACGGGCGGCGTAATGAGCTTGTCTTCGAAAACGATGAACACGTTGTCGCCGCTGCATTCCGCGACGTAGCCTTCGTTGTTGAGCAGCAGGCATTCCTGATAGCCCAGTTTGTAGGCTTCGATTTTCGCGAGAATGTTGTTGAGGTAGTTGAGGCTCTTGACCATGGGGGGCAGCGCCGCGTGCGAATTTCTGCGCGTGGGAACGGTGATTGCCTTCAAGCCCTTTTCGTACGTTTCGTTCGGGTAAAGCTGGATTTGGTCGGCGATGATTATAAGCTGCGGGTCGGAGCAGGTGAAGGGAGAGAGGCCCAGCTTGCCTTTGCCGCGCGAGATAATCAGGCGGATATAGCCGTCGGTGAGGTTGTTTGTGCGGCAGGCGTCGCAGACGGCGTCGGCGATTTCCTGTTTTGTCCAGGGCAGGTCGAGCATGATTGCCTTCGCGCTGCGGAAGAGTCTGTCCATGTGCATGGGCAGGCGGAAGACGTTTTTATTGTAGAGGCGGATACCCTCGAAGATACCGTCGCCGTACATAAAGCCGTGGTCGAAAACCGACACTTTTGCGTCGTTTTCGTCGTAGTATTTTCCGTTGATGTAAACTTTCATTGTCTGTTGTTCTGTTGTAAATGTTTTTGTTTGGTTTGCGCGGCGGCGCGTTCGCGCTGCGGCTGCCGTAAAAATTGAATATATTTTTGCGCCGCGCGGCGGTTCGTCAACTTTTTTATTGCGCGAATCGCCGCGTATTTTCGCCGCCGCTCCGCTTTCCGACTCCTACTTGCCGTAGGAGTCTTTGAGCGCGACCGTGCGGTTGAACACTGGCTCGCCGTCTTTCGACATTTTCGAATCCGCCATGAAGTACGCGTTGCGCTCGAATTGCAGCGGCGTTCCCGCCTTCGCCTCGGCGAGCGCGGGCTCGCCGAAAAATTCGGCTTCGGTGAACGAATTCGGGTTGAGGAAGTCCTTGAAATCCGAGCCTTCGGGGAGGTCGTTCATGTCCGCCCGCGTGAAGAGGTTTTCGTATAGCATTGCGCGGCCCCTGATTGCCGAGCCCTTTTCGACCCAGTGGATTGTCGCCTTGACTTTGCGCCCGTCGGGCGAGTTTCCGCCGCGGCTTGCGGGGTCTATCGTGCAGACGAGCTTTACGATGTTTCCGTCGGCGTCCTTGACGACCTCTTTGCACTTCATGAAGTACGCGTAGCGCAGGCGGACTTCGGTGTCGGGCGAGAGGCGGAAGAACTTTTTGGGAGGGTTTTCCATGAAGTCGGCGCGTTCGATGTAGATGTGTTTGCCGAACGGAATTTTGCGCGTGCCCGCCGATTCGTCCTCTGGGTTGTTGACGGCGTCGAGCATGTCGATTTTGCCGTCCTCCCAGTTTTCGATTTCGACTTCGAGCGGGTCGAAGACCGCCATGCGGCGGAGCGCGACTTTGTTCAAGTCCTGACGCACGCAGTGTTCCAGCAGCGAAAGCTCGGTGAGGCTGTTGAACTTTGTGCAGCCGACCGCCTCGCAGAAATTCCTAATCGACGCGGGCGTGTAGCCCTTGCGGCGCATTCCCGCAAGGGTGGGCATGCGCGGGTCGTCCCAGCCCTCGACGACCTTTTCGGCGACGAGCTGTTGGAGCTTGCGCTTGCTCATCATCGTGTAGGTAAGGTTGAGCCTTGCAAATTCGTACTGGCGCGGGTGCACTTTGAGCGTTTTGAGAATGCTCGTGTTGTCTATGAACCAGTCGTAGAGCGGACGGTGCACTTCGAATTCGAGCGTGCACATTGAGTGCGTGATTCCCTCGATTGCGTCGGACAGACAGTGGGCGAAGTCGTACATCGGGTAGATGCACCATTTGTCGCCGGTGCGGTGGTGTCCGGCCTTTTTGATTCTGTAAATGGCGGGGTCGCGCATATGCAGGTTTGGGGAGTCCATGTCTATCTTTGCGCGGATTACATACTGCCCCTCCTCGAATTCGCCCGCGCGCATGCGGCGGAAAATGTCGAGGCTTTCCTCGGGCGGTCTGTCGCGCCACGGGCTTGGTTTGCCGGGCTTCCCCGGAACGCCGCGGTATTCCTTGAACTCCTCCGCGCTGAGCGTGCATGCGTACGCCTTGCCCGCCATAATCAGCTCTTCGGCGAGGGCGTAGAGCTTTTCGAAATAGTCCGACGCGTAGAATTCGCGGTCGCCCCAGTCGAAGCCGAGCCAGTGGACGTCTTCCTTGATTGCGTCCACAAAGCGGGTTTCCTCTTTGTCGGGGTTTGTGTCGTCGAAACGCAGATTGCACAGACCGCCGTTTTCCTGCGCCATGCCGAAGTCGAGGCAGAAAGCCTTGGCGTGCCCGATGTGCAGGCAGCCGTTCGGTTCGGGCGGAAAACGCGTGTGGACAGCCGACGGCGGCAGGCCGTTCTTGATGTCCTCGGCGATGATTTGCCTTATGAAGTGCATTGGTTTTGTTTCTTCGCTCATAGTTTAAAAGAAATAAATTGGAAAAAAATTAGCATTGGGGGTGTTCTCGTCAACCAAATATCACGGCGCGTTATAGCACCGTTGATACGGCGTTTCCCCGTGCTTGCGGACTGCTCGCGTACGAAAGTACGCCACACTTACGGGGCGTTATAGCACCAGTATAAGGGCGTTTCACGCACGTCCCAGACCGCTTACATACGCCAAGTATGCTACGCGCCCTGTGCCGCGCGCAAAGCCGCCCTTATACTGGCACTTTGACGCCCCTAAAATTACAGCGCACGGCGCGGAAGATTTTTTGAGGTGTGTTGGACGAAAAGTTGGGCAAGGCGGTTTGTTCAGTTTCCATGCTTTGCGGAAATCCGCGTGTGCCCTGCACCACGCAAGTGCGTGAAATCGCCGCCTGAGTGTCCCTAATTTTTCTTCAAAAAGTCGCAGTCGAAGAAATCGCGGTCGAGTCTGTCTTTTACTGCGGGTTTGCCGTTGGGCAAAATAGAGCCTCTTGCGCGTACGTCGAGCTGTTTGTTCTTTATTTTGTTTTCGATTAGCACGAAGTTTTCGGGGACGTCGAACGTGCAGTTCGAAAATCTCATGGAGGTTTTGCCGAAGTCTTTCATGTCCGAATTGCAGAAGAACAGAATTTTGTTTTTCTTCAAATGGCAGTTGTTCATGACCATCGAGTCTATCGGGGTAAGCGACGTCAGAAACGGTTTCGGCTCGTCGAACATCACGCGGACGTTGTCGAACACCAAGCCGCTTTGCGACACGAACGGCGCGTTCGGATAGTACGAGCGGCTGTAAACGCCGTTGTCGAAGTGCACGGAAAACGCCGTGCGCGGTTTGTATAAAAATATGTCGCGGAAGACCACGTTGCGCACGCCCGCGGTGTATGTCGCGCCGTCCTGCACGACGCGCCAGAGAATGCCGTCGAGCGTTTGCGTTCCGCTTTTGTGCGTCGGGCGCGTTTTTGATATGTACGTTTTGCCGTCGGGTTTGTTTACGCTTCGGTAGATTCGCCCGTCGGATACGACGCTGTCGGAGCGTTGTATTTTCATGCCCTCGCGCCAGTCGGTCCACGAGCCGCCGAGGATTCGGCAGAAGTAGCCCACGGTTTTTTCTTCGTTGCGGTCTACGATGTTTTCTATGACGCCGTCTTCAATCCAGCCCAGTTCGGGGTTGGAGGTGGAGTAGTCGTGGGCGTTGAGGGCTATTGCGTCGTCGAATGTGGTGAAGTCGCAGTCGGCTATTTTGAATGTCTTGCCGCGTCCGAGGTGCAAGCCGTCCTTTTTGCCTTTGATGATTGCGTCGCGCACGATTATGTTTTCGAACGCGCAAATCTGGATACAGAACTGTCCTTTCTCCAAGTCGGCACAGCGGAAGTTTTCAATCCGCAGGTCTTTCACATAAAAGAACGACAGATGCCCGATTAGCCCGACAATCGGAGTATTGCACTGGTCGATTCCGCCGACCGACAAATTCAGCCCCGTTATGCGGATATTTTCATTGAACGTTTTGTCGTACGCGCCCTTGTTGACGAAAGCGTAGGGGAAGGACGCGCCCTTTGCCGCCGTCTTTTTTACGACCGTATCCGCGCCGAAAACAAGGTGCGTATTGTCGCCGATTCTTATTTCCTTCGAGATTGCGTAGACGCCTTTTTTCGAAACGGCAATCGTTCCTCCGCCGTCTACCGCCTTTTGCAGAGCCTCGGCGTTTTTGAAGCCGTCGTTTTCGGGCAGAAACCCGAATTGCGCGGCGTCCTTAAATTGCGCGTGGGCCGACGCGGCAAGCATGGACAGCGCGAGAGAGAAGCGGAAAATCGCATTCTGAATTTTTTTCATTTTTGCGTGTATGAGTTCGGCTTATCGCGCGTCGAAAACGACCGTTGTTATTGAATGCGGGTAGAGCGAAATTTTGCCCGTCGAGCCGTCCGCCGAATTTTCGAGAGCCAAGTTGCGCCGCCCGTCGGTTATGTAGACAGAGCGTTTTGCGTTCGCGAACTTTTGCGGAAGGGCGACCGACACGGGCTCGTCCGAGTCTTTCATGTTCACGAAGACCGCGACTATCCTGCCGCCGTTGGGCGAAAGAAAGGCGGTTGCCGAAACCGCTTTTGTGTCGTCGTCGCCGTTTGTGTGCGTGTGGTAGCCGTGCGAGGCGAGCTGCCTTGCCAGATGTTTCAAGCCGCCTATATGGAATTTTCCGCTTTTGTCGAAAAACTTTTGTATAATGAGTGCGGGGCGTTCCTCTTCGGAAAGATTCTCCCAGTGTTTTGGCATTTTCGGGGACGATTTGTCGGCGTAATTGTAGACGTGGTGCGCCGTTTCGCCGAATAAGATTTTCGTGCCGATGTTGCGCTCGCCTATTGCGCGGTCGAGCTCTTCGAGGATTTTCTTCATGTCGGAACAACGCCACGGCGAACCCTCCTGTTTTGCGCCCGTGTAGTCCCACGGGCATTGCGGCTCGTTTACGGGGCTTATGTATTCGATGTTGTAGCCCTCTTCGATGAAGTGTTTTGCTGCGTCCGCCATATAGTTTGCGAACTTGCCGAAGGCTTCCGGCTTGAGGTTTGCCGCGGGGTTGCCCCTTGCCGCGTAGCCCTTGCCGTTGAGCGTCCACTGTATCGGTGGAGTGTTCGAAAAGAGCATAAATTTTCCGCAGCCGTAGTCGCGCGCCTTCTCCATAAAATATCGAAGCCCCGCGCAGCGCGACCAGTCTGGCGTTTCGGAGTTTTCGGGCAGGAACGACCGCGCCGCGCGCCATTCGGGTTCGATCTGCGAAGTGTTGCCGTCGAACGTTCCGCCGCCGAGATTCACGCGCCAGAGCGAAAGCCCCGCGCCCTCGGGATTGCCGTATTTGTCGAGCTTCTGCGAGAACAGCAGCCTTGCGGTTTTCTCCCTGTGCGCGTCGCTCCAGAAGTCGCCGATATATTGCGTTGCCCAGGCGTCGCTTGCGCCGAAATATTCTATCGTCTGGAATTTTTTGCCGGGATTTATCTTTACTTCGATGGCGAACGCGCACCCGACGGTTGCGGTTGCCGAAATTATTGCGAGCAGTTTTTTCTTCATCATATATAGTCCTTTGGTGAAAGCGTGTGCCAGCGTATGCTTTTCGGTTGCCGGAGGTAATTTTATTTTAGCGACACAGCGAAGAGTTTGCCCGAAAGTTTTGAAAGTTCGCGGTCGAGCCGCTTCGCGTGCGGGCAGAGGCGGCCGAGCCAAATCCAGAACGACACCGAATGGTCCATGAAGCGCGCGTGCGCAAGCTCGTGGCAGATTATGTAGTTTTGGAGCTCGCAGGGCAGCAGAAGCATTCTTTCGTTGAACGAGAGCGCGCCGCTCGACGAGCGCGACGCCCAGCGTCCCGACTGGTTCCGCACGCTTATGCGCGAATATTCCACGCCGAATTTTTCCGCCGCCGCCGCCGCGCTTGCGCAGATTTTTTTTGCCGCAAACTCCGCGAACGCCTCCGCGAGCCTGTCGCCGTTTGCGTCGGGTTCGGGCGACGAAAACACTACTTCGCGGTTTTTTGCGTCTTCCACGAAAAACGCGTTGGTGCGCGATTTTTCAAGCCACACGCGCCACTCGAATCCGCCGGCGTAGACGCGCGGATTTTCGGAAAGATATCTGCGCAGCGAAATTTTCTCGGGGGCTTCGGCGAGCCTCGCCACGGCCCATTCGGCGACCGATTCCAGAAATTCGAGCGCGGCGCGCCTCGACGACCGCGCGGGTTTTGTCAGGCAGATTTCGTCTTTGCCGACCACGCGCGCGCAGAAGCGTTTTGCGCGTTTGGATTCCGCAATCTCCACTTTTACGCGGACGGTTTTTCCGCCCGCCGAAAGCGTCGTGAAGAATGCGTTTGCTTTTGGTTCGGGCACTGGCTATTTGCCCTCTTTTCCGGCCTCCGCGCGGATTTCCAAAATATAGTCGCGCAGGGCGGATTCTGGTTCGATTTTTTCCGCCGCCGCCTTTCTGACAAGCTCGAACATTTCGCGCCCGATTTCCGTTGCGGCGTTTTTCGGCGCGGCTTTCGCCGCGGCGTCGAGCGTTTGGGCGTCGGCCTTTTTTGCGATGTCGAGCGCGTAGCGCAGGGCGGAGAGCTGCGGCGGAATGCCGTCGAAGAGCTTTCCGACGGCGCGCTCCTTTTTCTCCTTCGTTTTTACGTCCTGCCAAATTTTGAGGACTTCGCCGCTGTCGGAGGCCTTTTGTCCGCCGAAGACGTGCGGGTGGCGGCGCACGAGCTTTTCGTTAAGCTCGCGCGCGACGTCGTAGAAGTCGAAGTGCCCGTTTTCGCTCTCTATTTCGGCGTGGAGGACTATGTGCATGAGCACGTCGCCGAGCTCCTCGCGCATCTTTTCGGGGCTTTCGAGGTCTATTGCCTCGAGCAGCTCTGCGCATTCCTCGACGAGGTGCCCGCGTATCGACTTGTGCGTTTGTTCCCTGTCCCACGGGCAGCCGTCGGGCGCGCGCAGGCGTTTTACGGTTTCGACTAAACTGTTTACTGAATCGTCTTTCATTTTGCGTTGAAATCAAACAGCGCGTTTAATATTTTTCAAGCATCTATGAAAAAATTATTTGCAATTTTGTGCTTGGGGATTGCCGCGATGTCCGCGCAGGCGGCGTCGGACAGGGTCGAGATTCTCGACCTCGTGATGCTCTTCGACGAAACCGTCGAAAAACAGGCGGAGGATTTGAAAAAAATGTCCGCCGAAAATGTCGCCGACATCCATATGATTTCGTTTTTTCTCGTGCCCGAGGGCAATCCGCCGTTCGACAAAATTTCGCTCTACGAGGAAAAGTACAAACGCCTGCGGAACGCGATTGGCAACGTCGACTGCAAGACGGGAATCATCTTGCAGGCAACCCTCGGGCACGGCTTCGAGCTTGAAGTTCCGCATCCGTTCCGGCAGCTCGTCTCGCGCGACGACGGCGTCGGCGGCTGGATGAAAAACATCGTCTGCCCGCTCGACGAAAACTTCCGCAAATATATCCGCGAATGCGCCGTGCGGGTCGCCAAGCTCAAGCCCGCCGCAATCATGGTGGACGACGACTTCCGCGTGATGGGCGGGCGCAACGGCTGCCTCTGCCCGCTCCATTTGGCGAAGCTCAAACGCGATTTCGGCTACGACCTCACCCGGGAGCGACTCAAAAAACACCTCGCGGGAAGCTCCGAGCTTGACAAAAAAATTTCGGTTGCGGCAATGAAAGTCAACGGCGATTCGCTCGTAGAACTTGCGAAAATCATAAGGGAGACAATCGATTCCGTAGACCCGACAATCCCCTGCCTTATGTGTGGCTCGCCCGCCGACATGATGCACGACGGCAAAATAGCCAGCGCCCTCGCCGCAAAGGGGCAGCCCTCCGTTTTGCGAATCGGCAACGCCCGCTACTACAACCCGAAATGCCGCGACCTCTACTTCACCGCCCGCCAGCTTGTGGTGCAGAACGCCGCCGCAAAGCCCGATCGAGTTTACGCGGAAATAGACACATATCCGCGCAACCGCTATTTCACGAGCGCGCGCACGCTCCACGCGGGGCTTGTCGTTTCGATTCTCGAAGGCGCGAGCGGCGCGAAATACTGGCCGAACCGCTTTGTAGACTACGAACCGAAAAGCGGCGAGGCGTACAAGAAAATCCTCGCCGGAAACAGGGGCATGTACGACGAAATTCTGCGCTGTTTCCGCCGCTCGAAACGCGTAGGGCTTACCGAAATTGTCGCGCCTTCGTTCACCACTCTGCGGCGCGGCGAAACCCTGCAAATGGGCAACGACTCGTTTTGGGATTCGATAACGGGCGTCATGGGGCTGCCCGTTTCGTACACGGAAATTTCGAAGCTCGACCGCCCCGCGTTTCTGCGCGGAAGCACGGCGAAAAGGCTCTCGAACGCCGAGCTTGAAAGGGTGCTCTCGCTCGGCTGCGTGCTCGACGGCGCAGCCGCGCTTGAAATCCAAAACCGCGGGCTGGGCAGACACACGGGCGTGAAAGTTTCGCCGTGGGACAAGTCCGTAAAAATCACGCGCGAGCGCTTCGGCGCAAATTGCGGCGAGGCGGCGGGAAAATTCTGCGAGCCTCCGACGACCGCGTTCAAGCTCGAACCGCTGTCCGAAAAAACGCTGGTTTACTCCGACTTCATTCACCTGCCGTACACATACGGCGACAAAAAACTCGCCGAATATCTCGCGCCAGCCTCGACGTATTTCGAAAATTCGCTCGGCGGCAGGGTTGTCGTTTTCGGCTCGCTGCCGCAGGGACCGAACCATTTGACGGAATCGCGCAAGGCGCAGTATGTTTTGCTGTTCAATAAACTCGCGCCGTTCTCGGTGTGGTACGACGGCGACGCCGAAGTTTACCTGAAAAACTTCACCCTCGACGACGGCTCGGAATTCGTCGCCTTTACGACAGTCGGAATCGACCCGATTTCGCCGCTTACGTTCGGCTCTACAAAGAGCTTTACGAAAGCCGAAATGCTCGGCGGCGACGGCAAGTGGCGCAAGGTGGAATTCGCGCAGGACGCCGACAAAAAGATTTCCGTGCCAGTCCGCGCGGAAGTTTTTGCGCCTGTAATTTTGCGCTTCTACAAATAGCAAACGCGGCAGACAACCCGCAAACAAAAACGCCGCCCCGAACAGGGCGGCGTTTGTTGCTTTCAAAACAAGCGAAGCGAGTTTTGAGTAAAATTAAAAGCGGCAATCCGCAAACATAAATTTAAAAAACTCCATGCGCGGCTTTGCCGCGCTGCTTAGGCTCTTCAAATTGGCCAAGAAAAGGTGGCTTTGCGCGGCGAGGCGACGGGAGTGTACTTGCGTACATGACCAAGCCGCAGCAAGCGAAACGCCTTTTATAATGCGATTTGCGCTTTTACTTCGTAAAAACGCTAAACGCCTTTTATTGGTCGATTTCAAGAGCCAAGAGCCAGCTCTCGGCAATCCGCAAACTCTCAAAGCTTCCAGATGTCTTCGGCGTACTCGCGGATTGTGCGGTCGGAAGAGAACTTGCCGATTCGCGCGGTGTTGAGAATCGCCATTTTCGCCCAGCGGCGTTTGTCCATGAACGCCTCTCCAACGCGCTGTTGCGCGTCGCAGTATGCCTGATAGTCGGCGCAAACCATGAAGTTGTCGCCCCAGTCGAGAATCGACTTGCGCATAGGCATGAAGGCGTTGGGGTTCGACGGCATGAAATAGTCGGACACAAGCCAGTCGAGAACGTCTTTGAGGTTTGCGTTCTTGGCGTAGTATTCCCACGGATTGTAGCCGCCGCCTTTGAGCTTTTGCACCTCCTCGACCGTAAGGCCGAAGATGAAGATGTTGTCGTCGCCGACTTCCTCCTTGATTTCCACGTTAGCGCCGTCGAGCGTGCCGAGCGTCACCGCGCCGTTGAGCGCAAGCTTCATGTTGCCCGTGCCCGACGCCTCTTTGCCTGCCGTCGAAATCTGTTCCGAAACGTCCGCCGCGGGAATGATGTTCATCGCCGCCGACACGCTGTAATTGGGAATGAACACAACTTTGAGCTTGCCGTTTATGCGCTTGTCGGAGTTGATTTTTTCGCCGACTTTGTTGATTGCGTAGATGATGTTCTTTGCGATGTCGTAGCCGGGTGCCGCCTTTGCGCCGAAGATGAACACGCGCGGGGGAATGTCCATGTCGGGGTTGTGCAGAAGGGCGCGGTAGAGCGTGAGAATGTGGAGCAGGTTGAGGTGCTGTCTCTTGTACTCGTGCAGACGCTTTATTTGCACGTCGAAGAGCGCGTTCGGGTTTACCTCCACCCCGCAGGAGTTCCTGATTACCGCGGCGAGCTTCTTTTTGTTTTCGAGCTTTACCGCCATGAACTTGTCTTGGAACGACGGGTCGTCGGCGTATTTTTCGAGCGCGCGCAGGTCGTCGAGGTTCTTGACCCAGCACTTGTCGCCGATTTTCGTGTCGATGAGCGACGAAAGCCCGGGGTTGCAGACTTTAAGCCAGCGGCGCGGCGTGACGCCGTTTGTCTTGTTGTTGAATTTTTCGGGCGAGACTTCGTAGAAGTCGCGCAGAACCGAGTCTTTGAGAAGCTCCGTGTGGAGCGCGGCGACGCCGTTCACGCTGAAGCTTCCCACGACCGCCAGATACGCCATGCGCACCATCTTCGGCGAGCATTCCTCTATAATGGAGAGGCATTCGCGCTTGTGGGGGTCGGCGGGGTACATTTTGTTGACCTTGTCCATCCAGCGGGCGTTGATTTCGTAGATGATTTGCAGGTGGCGCGGCAGCAGCTTTTCGAAGAAGTTTACCGACCACTTTTCCAGAGCTTCGGGCAGAAGCGTGTGGTTTGTGTAGGCGAAAATCTTTGTGCACATAGCCCACGATTCGTCCCACGAAAGCCCGTGCACGTCCATGAGCAGGCGCATGAGTTCGGGGATTGCGATTGCAGGGTGCGTGTCGTTGAGCTGTATTACGACTTTGTCGGTGAATTTCGACCAGTCGGCGTGTTCCGATATGTATCTGCGGATAATGTCCTGCAACGAGCACGACACGAAGAAGTACTGTTGGAGAAGCCTTAGGTATTTGCCGTTTTCGGTTTTGTCGTTCGGGTAGAGCACCTTGGATATAGTTTCGCTCATCGCCTTTTCGTGGACGGCCTGCGTGTAGCCGCCCTCGTTGAAGGCGTCGAGGTCGAACTCGTTCGACGCCCTCGATTCCCAAAGCCTGAGGAAGTTTACCGTTTCCGCGCCGTATCCGACGACGGGAATGTCCCACGGAACGCCGAGAATTTCGTTGACGGGCTTCCAGACGGGCGCCCAGTCGCCCTTGTCGTCCATCATTCCTTTGACTGTGCCTCCCACGGGCACTCTAACCGTTCTCTGCGGGCGGACGATTTCCCACGGGCAGCCGAATTTAAGCCAGTTGTCTGGCGATTCCACCTGTCTGCCGTCTTCGAACGACTGCGTAAACAGACCGAATTCGTATCTGATTCCGTAGCCGACTGCGGGGTAGTTCAGCGTTGCGAGAGAGTCCTGGAAGCACGCGGCGAGTCTGCCGAGGCCGCCGTTGCCTAAGCCCATATCGACCTCCTGCGCTATTACTTCGTCGGGGTCTACTCCGAGAGATTTAAGCGCGTCCTTTGTGGGTTCGAGCAGGTGCGTGTTTACGAGCACGTCTTCGGTGAGTCTGCCGACGAGGTATTCGAGCGAGAAATAGTATACTCTGCGGGCGTCGCCTTCGTACTGCTTGTTCATCGTTTTGATGAACCGCTTCATGATATGGTCGCGCACGGAGAGGGCTGACGCAACCCACCAGTCGCGCATGGACGCCGTCTTGCGGTCGCGCGCGAGCGACGTTTCGAGATGCCAAAGGATTGCCTTTTTCATTCCTTCGGTGTTGTCGCTTACAAAAAACGGACAGGAATTCGCGTCGGTGAAAATCTTTTCGTCCGACTTTGCTTTAATGTTGGCTTTGTCTTTGCTCATAGAGAATGTTTTGTTAAAAAAACGCTCCGACTATAAGTAGCCCATTTCCCATTACAAGCATTTTCGGGGGGAGGGCTTGTGAAGTCGGCATAGAAATGCGTTTCGCTTGTTGCGGGTTGGTCACGT